>JAQBPH010000524.1:0-4305 GCA_028287625.1 Chloroflexota bacterium
CGACGAGATCACGAAGCTGAACCGCGCGGTGGAGATCGACAAGCACCCGGTCACCGAGGTCGCCCAGACCTGGCTGCAGCAGAACGGCCTGCTCGACGCCGCGCCGGCGGCCTCGGGCGCGGGCAGCGCGGCCTGCCCGGTGAGCGCCGCCGCGGTCGACGGCGGGGGCGCCCGGCTGAGGATCGGCAGCAAGCCGTTCGCCGAGGAGGAGCTGCTCGCCGCGATGACCCGCCTGGTGCTGGCCCGGCACGGCTACACCGTCGACGACAGCGTGCACGCCGCCGACCCGGCGATCGACCGGGCGTTGCGCGACGGCACCGTCGACATGCTCTGGCAGTACACGGGCACCGAGCTGCAGGAGTTCCTGAGTGTCAAGCACCCGCCCGCCGCGCTCGACGCCGCCTTCGAGGAGGCACGCAGCCGCGACGAGCCCAACGGCCTCTGCTGGACCTCCCCGGCGCCGATGAACGACACCAACGGGCTGGCCATCAGGGCCGCCGACACCGGGCGTTACGGCACCACCCTGACCGCCTTCGGCGAGTACCTGGCCGCGCACCACTGATCGGCCCCCCGAGGCCGGCATGGCGGTGTGACCGGCCGGGGGGTAGACTGATCCCCCACAGGGGGGACACCCATCCCCCTCGGCCCCGATCCGGATGCCCGTGGACCAGATCGTCAACGACCTCACCATCCTCGCCGCCACCGTCAACGGCTCGGGCAGCCAGTCGGCCAACCTGGTGCTCACCCGCGCCATCTTCTCGATGGGCATCCCGGTGGCGCCCAAGAACGTCTTCCCCTCCAACATCGAGGGGCTGCCCACCTGGTACGACCTCCGGGTCAGCGCCCGCGGCTACCAGGCGCGTGGCGGCCGCCCCGACCTGCTGGTGGCGCGCAACCCGCAGACCTGGCTGAGCGACCTCGCCTCGGTCCGGCCGGGTGGCGCGGCGGTCCACGACGAGGTCCTCCCCAGCGCCGGCCTGCGCAACGACCTCGAGTACTTCCCGGTGCCCTTCGGCCGCCTCGCCCGGACGCGGATCGTCAGCGACTCGCTGCGCAAGCAGCTCGCCAACATGATCTACGTCGGGGTGGTGGCCGGCCTGCTGGGCATCCCCTTCGACAGCGTGGTGGCGGGCATCGAGCGCACCCTGCAGTCCAAGCCGCGGGCCTGGGCGCCGAACGTCGCCGCGGCGCGGGTGGGCCACGAGTACTGGGAGGAGCACTTCGGCCACCGCCGCATCCGCCACACCCTCCGCGCCGTCGAGGGCGGCACCGACGGTCTGGTGCTGGTCGACGGCAACCAGGCGGCGGCGCTGGGATGCGTGATGGGCGGCTGCACGGTCACCGCCTGGTACCCGATCACCCCCTCCTCCAGCCTCTGCGAGAGCCTGATCGCCTACGCCGATCGCTTCCGCACCGACCCCGAGACCGGCGAGCGCCGCATCGCCGTGGTGCAGGCCGAGGACGAGCTCGCCGCGGTGGGCATCGCCATCGGCGCCGGCTGGGCCGGGGCGCGGGCGATGACCGCCACCAGCGGGCCGGGAATCTCGCTGATGGCCGAGTTCAGCGGCCTCGCCTACTACGCCGAGGTGCCGGTGGTGATCTTCGACGTCCAGCGGCTGGGGCCCTCGACGGGGCTGCCCACCCGCACCTCGCAGGGCGACCTCGCCTTCGTCCACCGGCTGGGCCACGGCGACACCCGTCACCTGGTGCTGCTCCCCGGCACCGTGGAGGAGTGCTACGAGATGGCGCAGCGGGCCTTCGACCTCGCCGACCGCTTCCAGACCCCGGTGTTCGTCCTCGGCGACCTCGACCTGGGCATGAACCTGTGGATGTCGCGGCCGTTCGCCTACCCGGAGGCTCCCTTCGACCGCGGCAAGGTGCTGAGCGTCGACGACCTGGAGGAGATCGAGGGGAGGTGGGCACGCTACCGCGACGTGGACGGCGACGGCATCCCCTACCGCACCCTGCCGGGCACCGCCCATGCCAGCGCCGGCTACCTCACCCGCGGCTCGGGGCACGACGACGAGGCCCGCTACACCGAGAGCCCCGACGCGTACCGCCAGACCGTCGACCGGCTGGCGCGCAAGCACGACGGCGCCCGCGCCGCGGTGCCCGCCCCGGTGGTCGTCACCGGCGGCGCGCCGCGCGGCGTGATCGCCTACGGCAGCAGCCACCACGCCGTGGTCGAGGCCCGTGACCTGCTCGCCGCCCGCGGTCTGCCCCTCGACTACCTGCGGCTGCGGGCGCTGCCCCTGGGCCCGCAGGTCGCCGAGTTCGTCGCCGCCCACGAGCGTGTCTACGTGGTCGAGCAGAACCGCGACGGTCAGCTGCTCGGCATCCTCGCCCAGGAGCTGCCGGCCGAGCTCGCGGGCCGGCTCCGCTCCGTCCGCCACTACGACGGCCAGCCCCTGGCCGCCGCCGCGATCACCGAACCGCTGCTCGAGCTGGAGGCAGTCGCCGTCTAGATGTCATCTCTCGCCCTCAACCGGATCGGCCTCGCCCGCGAGGCGTACAAGGGCGCCGCGTCCACGCTGTGCGCGGGCTGCGGCCACAACTCCATCACCAACCACATCGTCCGGGCGCTCTACGACCTGGGGGTCGAGCCCCACCGCCTGGCCAAGCTCAGCGGCATCGGCTGCTCCTCGAAGACCCCGGCCTACTTCGTCGACCAGGCCCACGGCTTCAACGGCCTCCACGGGCGCATGCCCGCGATCGCCACCGGCGCCGGCCTCGCCGACCGCGAGCTGCTGCTGCTCGGGGTGTCGGGCGACGGCGACAGCGCCAGCATCGGGCTGGGGCAGTTCATGCACCTGATGCGGCGCAACCTCGACTGCACCTACATCATCGAGGACAACGGCACCTACGGGCTCACCAAGGGCCAGTTCTCGGCGACCGCCGACATCGACTCGGTGCACAAGAAGGGAACGGTCAACCACTACCAGCCCATCGACCCGTGCGCCGTCGCCCTCGCCATCGGCACCACGTTCGTGGCCCGGTCGTTCTCCGGTGACGGCCGCCAGCTGGTGCCATTGATCAAGGCGGCGGTCGCGCACCGCGGCACCGCCCTCATCGACATCATCTCGCCCTGCGTCACCTTCAACGACCATGAGGGCTCGACCCGGAGCTACAGCTGGATCAAGGACAACGACGCCGGCCTCCACGACCTCTCCTTCATCCCCTACTACGAGGAGATCCGGGTCGACTACGAGCCCGACGAGGTCCAGGAGGTGGAGCTCTACGACGGCTCCACCCTGGTGCTCAGCAAGCTCTCCGAGGACCACGACCCCACCGACCGCCTCGGCGCCATCCGGTTGCTCGAGGAGAGCCGCGCCCGCGGGCAGCTGCTCACCGGCCTGCTCCACGTCGACGAGCACGCCCAGGACTTCGCCACCCGCGAGCGGCTCGTCGAGCGCCCCCTGCGCGACCTCGGCGAGACCGAGCTGCGCATCGGCCGGGACGACTTCGACCGCCTCATGGGCGAGCTGATGTAGCCGCGACGCTGCTGCTCGGAGCGCCGAGCCGGTAGGCTGGTCGGCCGCGATGCCATCCCGCCCCCGAGGAGGTCCCTGCCCCATGAGCTTCGACGCCGACACGGAGACCGCAGCGCCGGTCACGCCGCCCGGCTGGACGCCCCCGGCCACACCCGCCACACCGGCCATGGCCGCCGCGCCACCCCCACCGAGCCGCAGGGGGCTGGGTGGAGGGCTGCTGGTCGGCCTCGTCGTCAGCGGCGTGGGGGTGGTGCTGCTCCTCGCCGCGCTGCTCTTCACCATGATCCGCCTGCACAACGCCGACGCGGTGAGCGAGGCGCGCACCGGCGCGACGGCGGCGGCGAGCACCTTCGCGACCGAGCTGCTCACCTACGACTACCACCACGTCGACAAGGACTTCGGCGTGGTCGTCAACCACGCCACGGGCACGTTCAGGGCGAACTTCAGCAAGACGAGCAAGGACCTCGAGGCGCTGATCACCAAGTACCAGGTCGTCTCCACCGGCAAGGTCGACGCCGCCGGCGTCGCCGACGCCACCGCCGACCGTGCCACCGTCGTCCTCTTCGCCGACCAGACCGGGCGGAGCTCGAGCTCCGCCCAGCCGCACGTCGACCGAACCCGGCTGCGGCTGACCCTCACCCACAGCGGCAGTGGCTGGCTGGTCGAGAAGGTCGAGAGTTTGTAGTTCGCGGCCTCTAGTCGCTCAACCTGGACGCGGTGGGCCGGGCGACGGCGCTCGGCGGGGACGCCGGCGATCGCTTCGCGATCGACTCGGCTCGGAGCTCGCCGCGGGGGTATACGGCTCTGTGAGGAT
>JAQBPH010000532.1:0-5246 GCA_028287625.1 Chloroflexota bacterium
CCGTGGCGCCGAGGCGGCGGCGTCCGCGCTCCCGGTGGCACTCGAGCTGGTGGCGGCGGCGCTGACGGCGGGCCTCGCCATCGACCGTGCCCTGGCGGTCGCGGGCGGCTGCACGGATCCGGCGCTCGCACGGCTGCTGGGCCGGGCGGCCGTCCGGGCCGCCGCTGGTCAGACGGCCGCCGCAGCCCTCACGGAGGTGGCTCGCGACAGCGGGATCGAGACGCTCGCCACCGTCGCCGCGCTCGTCGACCGCCGCCAGCGGCTCGGCCTTCCACTCGCCCCGCAGCTGCTCGCCGTCGCCGACGCCACCCGCGCGCGCACGCGCGCCCAGACCCTCGCCCTGGCCGGGCGCCGGGGCCCGCTGGCGAGCCTGGTCACCGCCACCGTCGTCGCCCCGGCCTGCGCGCTCGGCCTTCTCTGCGTGGTTCTTGCCGGGTTGCTCGGCGCCGGCCGCATCCCCGGGCTCGGCTGATGTCGCGCTCCGGAGACGGCCGGCCGGGACGTCCTGGCCGCCCGTGTAGAATCGCTCGCGCTGCCTGCCGAGGTGGTGGAATAGGTAGACACGCCAGCTTGAGGGGCTGGTGGGCGCAAGCTCGTAAGGGTTCGAGTCCCTTCCTCGGCACCATCACTGAAAAGTCCCCCTGTTCACCAACGACCTTCCGGCCTCAGCGGGCCCAATGACCACCAACCGTTGACACCAACGGGAGAAAGGCACCAGCCTTTCGGGGTCAGCGCTGCCGGTAACGTCCCGGCGGGCTCAATCGTGATCCTGGAGGGTGGGGCGAGCTTTCGTGCCCTTGCCCGGCTCGCCTCCACGGCAAACGCCTCCGACACGGGCGGGACCGTCGTGTTCAGCCGCTGGGCTGGTCCGGAGTGAGGACGACGACCGGGATCTGCCGGTCGGTCCTGGCCTGATACTCGTCGTAGGTGGGGAACGTCGCCACCAGGCGCGGCCAGAGGCGGGCTCGCTCCTCGGGGATGGCCACGGCGGCGTGCATGCGCTGGACGGAGAAGCCGGCCTGGACGGCCACCGCCGGATGGGCGACGAGGTTGTGGTACCAGGCCGGGTGGTGAGGGGCGCCGCCGTAGGACGCCACCACGACCCTGCGGTCGCCGTCGTCCATGCACAGCAGGGGTCCGGGGGACGGCCTTGGCCACGACGGTGCTGAGCTTCATGGGTCGCTCCTCTGCAGTGGCGCTCTCCGAGAGCTGAGAGCCTTCTTCGGCGGGGTGGGACCGATCAGCCGGCTGAGCAGGTCGGCGACGTAGGCGTCGAACCGCTCCTGTGACCAGCCCCGGACCCCCACGAGGAGGTGGTGGACCTCCGGGCCGCCCAGGGCGAAGAGGAGGTCGGCGGCCTCCTCCCGGGTGAGACCGGGACGGAGGCCGTCCTCGCCGGCGAGAACGTCCACCATCCGGGCGGCGGTGGCCCGGCGCCACTCGAGGAGGTCGCGGGCCAGAGCGGCGATCTCCTCGTCGGCGCCGGCCCCCTCCCGCACCACACGTTCGAACGGCGCCACCCGCGCGAGTGCCACCGATGCCAGGGCCACCAGTCGCCCGGACGGTGGCCCGCCAGCGTGGCGGAGCACCGCCTCGGAGGCGGCCACCGCGGCGAGCTCCAGGTCGTCGATCACGTGGCTGTGACGGGCGAGCGCCAAGTGACCGCGGCGATGACCAGCCGACTCGCCCGCATCGTAAGCGGCGTTTGCGTCATAAACCCTGGGGCACAAGGGCCGCCGAGGATGAGTTGTGGCGGGAGAGGATCGAAACTCGACCGCGAGTGGCCCTGACGGTCGCGGTCCTCGCGGGCAGCGCTCTGGCCGCCCTGCCGGCGGCCGTCTCCGCCGCGGTCGCGCCCACCGCCCCGCTTCCCGGGCCGACCGGGACCACCGTAGCCGTGACCACCGCGGCACCCACCAACAGCCTCAACAACCTCTCGATCCACATCCTCGGCGGAGAGCGAGGGCGCGGGGCGGGTCCGGGCCATCCGCGGGCCCGCCCGGCGTGGCCGCTGCCAGGCCCCGCGCAGCGCTCGATCGCCCCCGTCGTTGGGAAGTTGCCGGGGTGGGCCCTCCCGTGGCACGCTGCGAGCGTTCAAGGGAGGCGGATGGGATGGTCCACAGGATCCGAGTTGCGATCGTCGGTGCGGTCGCGGTGACGGCGGCGATCGCGCTGGCGGGCTCCGGTCTCGCCTCGGCGGCGATGGAGCGGGTCGGGACGGTGGTGCTGCCCGCCAGCGCGGCGGTGCACCCCACCGAGGTCGATGTGACCGGCCGGTTCCGCTCCGACCCCGGCTGGGGGATCGCCCAGGGCGCGATCGTCCCCGCCCCGGCGCCCGGCGTCGCCGCCGGCTCCCGCATGCTGGCCCGGCCGGCGACCACCGGCACCGCCGTCGCCGGGCCCGTGGTGGCGGGCGGCTCGTCGCTGCGGGACATCGAGCTCGCCCGGGCCGGGCTGATCCCGGGGTCGGGGTGCTCGGGCACCGCCTGTGGAACCGACGGCTGCGGGTTCCTCGCGCCCGGTTGCGCGCTGCTCGACTGCAGTCTGCTCAACCCCGCCTGCGGGCTGGGGGTGCCGGTCAGCTCCTGCGGGATCCTCGATCCCGGCTGCGGCTTCGGTCGCTTCGGACACTGCGGTCTGCTCGACTCACGCTGCGGCTCCGGGCTCGACGACGATCGGTTCGACCGACGCTTCCGTTTCCGCGACCTGTTCTTCCACGACCGCTTCTTTCACGACCACTTCTTCGACCGTCACCTCGTCGACCGTCACCGCAGCGATCGCTAGAGGGGCGGCCGGCGGCCGTCAGTCCCGGGCGTAGACGAACCCCATCACGCCGTCGTTGGCGACGATGCGGTAGTTGACCCGGTTCCAGCCGCCCCAGTTCATCTCCGACACCTTGAAGGAGCCGGCGGGGACACCGTCGGTCGGCCCCACCGCCTCGACATAGCCGACGTGACCGGCACGGCTGGCGCCCCCCTGCCCGGGGCGCCAGACGGCGATGGCGCCCGTGCGCGGGGTGCGGCCCACCGGGTAGCCGAACGCAGCGGCGTGGTCGATCCATTCGCTGGCGTTGCCGAACCAGGGGACGCAGCGGCGCGTGGCCACGTAGTAGGTGCACTGGCCGAAGGCGAAGTGGTTGCCGCAGCTGCCGCCGAGCAGCCCGGCCGCTGGTGGGATCAGCCGCTCGTCGAGGTCGGCGATCTCCTTCGCCAGCCGGCGCTGGGGGCCGTCGATCGCCTGGAACGCGATGTCGCGCTCTGCCACCAGGGCGATCATGCGGTTGCCGTCCCGGCTGAGCTGGTCCTCGAGCGCCTGCGCTTGGGCGAACCGCGCCTCGAGGTCACGCCGCTCCTGCAGCAGGGCACCCTCGCGGTCTTCGACGGTGCTCTTCAGCCGCTTCACCTGGTTGGTGACGTGCTCGGCGCCGCGGTACCGGTCCATCACCTCGTTGAAGTTGCCGCTCGAGAGGATGGCGGCGGCGAAGCCGTCGGAGCCCGCGACCTCGTAGGTGGAGCGCACCAGTGCCCCCAGCTGGGCGCGGGCGGTGAGGAGCACGTGCTCGTCGTCGGCGATGCGCCGGGAGAGCGAGAGCAGCGCGTCGTTCAGCGAGGTGAGCTGGCTCCGGGCTGCGTTCAGGCGGGCCTGTGCGAGCGCCAGCTGGCGCTCTGTGCCGAGGAGCTCGTCGCGGGCCTGGTTGCGCGGCCCGGACAGCGCCTGGAGCTGAGCCATCAATGCTTCGCGCCGGGTGTCGGCGGTGTCGCGCGGTGAGGTGGACGTGGTTGCGAACGACGTGGAGGAGCACAGCCCGGCGAGGACGGTAGCCACCCCACTGATCAGGGCGAGCTTGACACCGCACCGCAAATACACCACCTCCGTACAAGGTGTGACGCGGATTGACGGGACCGAGAAGGTAGGTCGGAGAAACCGGTCGCCGTCTGCCACGAACGCACGACCTGATTCGGCGAGAGGGTAGCCGTCGCAGGGACCGGCTGTCAATCGGATGGGCGCCACCGCCGCCGCCCGCCCCCGGAGGCTGCGGTCCGACGGAGGCGGAAAGCCGGGCGCGGCGCCGGGCCGGCAGGGTCCTGAGCCCGCTCCGTTCCCTCCAGCTGTGGCAGGAACCGGGCACAATGCGGCGGTGGGCGCCCCCGACCCGGCGAGCGTGGCGGTGGTGACCGGTGCCGGTCGCGGCATCGGCCGGGCGATCGCCCTGCGCCTCGCGGCGGCCGGCCATCGGGTGGTCGCCGCCGCCCGCACCGGGTCCGAGCTGGAGGCCACCGCGGCCGCCGCGCCCGGGGTGGTGACGGTCGTCGCCGACGTCGCCGTCGAGGCCGATGTCGACCGGGTTGCCGCCACCGCCGCGGGCCTCGGCGACCTCGGGATCTGGGTGAACAACGCCGCCGTCGCCGACCGGGCCGCGTTCGGCGACCTCGACGCGGCGGCCTGGGACCGCGTCCTCGGGGTCAACCTCCGCGGCGCCTTCCTCGGCTGCCGGGCGGCGTGGCGGCTGATGCTCGCCGCCGGCGGAGGCGTGATCGTCAACATCGCCTCGCTCTCCGGGGTGGCGAACGTGGAGAAGTTCCCCGGCCTGGCCGCCTACAACGTCTCCAAGGCGGGCCTGATCTCGCTCACCGAGGCGGTCGCCCTGGAGGGCCGTCCCCACCGGATCCGCTGCCTGGCGCTGAGCCCCGGCGCGGTCGACACCGAGATGCTCCGGCGCGCCGCTCCCCATCTCACCGCCGGGGTCACCCCGGAGCAGATCGCCGGCCTGGTGGCCTGGCTGGTCGGCGAGGAGGCGGCCCCGCTGACCGGGGTGAACATCCCCGTCCTCAGCAATGCCTGACCCGGGCGGTCCGCCGCCGGCGCCGGCCCCGCCGCTCCGCTGAGCCGGTGGCCATCTGGGTCCTGGCGGCGATGCTGGCGCTGCTGCCGATGCCGCGCAGCCTCCGCTACCGGTGGCGGCTCACGGCCCCCGGCGCCGCCCGCCGCGCCGACCGCATCGCGGCGGCCGCCCTGCCGGTGATCGCGGTGGCGACGCTGGCGCTGCTCTGCGCCGCCCTCCTGCCCGCCACGCCGGCGCCGCTGCGGCTCTGGTCGGCGGGGGCCGCCGTCGGCCTGGCCACCGGCATCCCCTTCGCCATGGAGCGGCGGCGCCTGCGCCGGCGGGTGGCCGGGATCCCGCCGCTGGCCGAGCCGGTGGCGGCGGGCACGCACACCACCCCCCTGACCCGGCACGCCGCCGAGGC
>JAQBPH010000536.1:0-2593 GCA_028287625.1 Chloroflexota bacterium
GCGTCGAGCAACGCGTTGAGCGGGGCGCCCGCCGGCTCCTCGCGGTCGCGCTGGCGGCCGCGCGCAGCCTCCACCCGGCTGCGCGCCGCCGCCGAGGGCTCCTCCGGGGTGGCGTCGAAGAGCCGGCCGTAGGCCTGGCGCGGCACCCGCACGACGAGGTCGATACGGTCGCGCACCGGCCCGCTCAGCCGCGCCTGGTACGCGGTGAGCGCCCGAGGCTCGCAGGAGCAGAGCTGCGCCGGGTCCTCGTTGTGACCGCAGGGGCAGGGGTTGGCGGCGGCCACCAGGGCGATCGACGCGGGGAAGACCACCGCGCCGCGCACCCGGGCCACGGTGATGGTCCGCTCCTCCAGCGGCTGTCGAAGCGCCTCCAGATGGCCGCGGGAGAACTCGCAGAGCTCGTCGAGAAAGAGGACTCCGCGATGGGCCAGGCTGATCTCCCCGGGCCGGGCGAGGCCGGGACCGCCGCCGACCAGGCCGGCACGTGAGATCGAGTGGTGGGGGGCGCGGAAGGGCGGGCGCAGCGAGGCCGCGGGCCGGTCGCGCAGCGCCCCGCGCAGCGAGTAGACGGCCGCCACCTCCAGGCCCTCCTCCACGACGAGGTCGGGGAGCAGCGAGGCGAGGGCGCGGGCGAGCATGGTCTTGCCCGACCCCGGCGGACCCACCATGAGCAGGTTGTGCCCGCCGGCGGCGGCGATCTCCAGGGCGCGCTTGGCGGTGGCCTGGCCGCGGATGTCGGCGAGGTCGACGCCGCCGTCGGGCGGGGGTGGCGGCGGCCCGGGGGTCGCCGGCGGCAACGGTGCGGTGCCGTCGAGGTGCTCGACGCAGGCGCGGAGCGAGAGCGGGGCCACCACCTCGAGGCCCTCGACCAGGCAGGCCTCGGCGGCGTTGCCCGGGGGCACCACCAGCCGGCGCACCCCGGCGGCGCGCAGGCAGCGGGCCATGGGAAGCGCCCCGGCCACCGGGCGGAGCCCTCCGTCGAGGGCGAGCTCGCCGAGCAGCGCGGTGCCTGTGAGGCGGAGCTGGAGGCCGGCGCAGCGCAGCACCGCGACCGCGATCGCCAGGTCGAAGCCGGTGCCCTCCTTGGGGAACTCGGCAGGGGCCAGGTTGACGGTCAGCTTCCGGTTGGGGAAGTCGAAGCCGGAGTTGCCGACCGCCGCCTTGACCCGCACCCGCGCCTCCTGGATGGCGCGGTCGGTCAGGCCCACCACGGTGAAGCCGGGGAGGCCGGTGCTGAGGTCCGCCTCCACCGTCACCGGCACGCCTGCGATGCCGTGGACGGCGCAGCAGGTGGCGCTCGCAGTCATACTTGTCAGTATACCCTACGGGATTGTGGTTGTGCGGATGCACTGTCAGCCCACAAGAAATCACGGGAATCCGTGATGTTCCGGGCCTCGGACCCCACCTACGCTGCTCGTTCGGGAACCTGAGCCCAGCGGCCCGGTCCCGTCTCGGAGGAGGACGGTGATGGTTCCGGTCACGGAGGGAGGGGGGAGGTGCGCGCACTGCGGCGCCGCGTGCCGGAACCGGGACGGCGCCGGGGTGTGGCACTGCAGCACCGAGCACCTGCTGCTGGTGCGGCTCGGGGTGCCGCCGGTCGCGTCCGAGCCCGCCGGAGGCGCTCCGCGCCGGTCGGCGGCGCCGCCAGCGCCGCCGACCTCCCGCTACGCCAGCCTCCGCGCCAGCCTCGCCCACGAGGCTGTCAACCAGCGGCGCACCGCGGTGCTGCGCAGTGCCGCGCGCCGGGTGCACCTGCTCCGCGGGCACCTCGAGGCCGGGCTCGACCTGCTCGGCGGCGGGCGCCGTCAGGACCGGGTGGTGCGCGCGGTGCTGGTCCACCCCGAGGTGTTCGACGCCCTCGCCGAGATGCTGACCACCCTCGGCGGCCAGCCCACCGCCTCGGAGCGGCAGGCGGCGGTGGCGCTCACCGGGGCCGAGGCGGCGGCGCGCGCGCTCGCCCTCGTCCGCGACCTCGAGGGCGCTCTCGCCGCCGCCGGGGCGGGACGGCGGGACGCCCAGGCGCCGGCACGGAGGGCGGCGGTGGAGCTGCTCGGCTACGTGGACTCGGAGCTGCGTCGCTCCGGCCGGCGACCGGAGGCCGCGTAGCCGGGGCGCAGGTCGACCAGCAGCTGCCGGGCGGCGGCGCCGACTGCCTCCACGGCGGCATCGAAGGGCTCGCGGTTGGCGGCCGACGGCACCCGGTAGCCGCTCACCTTGCGGACGAACTGGAGCGCGGCGGCGTGCACGTCGTCGGCGCTGGCGGGGGGCTGGAGCCCGCGCAGCGTCTTGATGCTGCGGCACATGGAGCGTCCTCGAAGGCGGCCGGTGATCCGCCCATGATGGCGCGCGCGGGCCGCCGCGCGGCCGCCACGGAGGGCCCGAACCCTGCCCACCGTCGAACCCGTAGAGTGGCGCGATGCGCGGCGCCCCCCTCGCGGTGGTCACGGTCCTCGTCCTCGTGGGTGCCGCCTGCGGAGGCGGGCCGTCCACGGCGCACGGCACCCCCTCGACGGCCGCGACGGTCGGCTCGACCACGGCGCGGAGCACCACCGCGAGCGTCTCCCTCGGCAGCCCGGTGCCGGCGACGCCCACC
>JAQBPH010000551.1:0-25367 GCA_028287625.1 Chloroflexota bacterium
GGGCGACCCTGGTGGCGCCCTTCCACGGCATCGTCGAGCAGCTCAACATCGCCCAGGGGCAGCAGATCGCAGGCGGAGCGGGGGCCGCGGCCGCCGCCGGCGGCACGGCGACGGCCGCAACCGCGGCCGGTGCCGCGGCCGCCGCCGCAGCTCCCGCGACCGCCGCCCTCACCCACGCCATCGTCCTGCAGACGCCCGACGCCTTCCAGCTCAGCGGGTCGGTGCGTGAGGCCGACATCGTCAAGGTGAAGCTGGGCGACCGCGTGAGCGTGGTGACCGCCGCCTCGCCGCAGGCGTTCGACGGAACGATCACCGAGATCGCGCCGGCGGGAACGCTCCGGGGGAACCTGGTGACCTTCGCCCTGACGGCGACGTTCGAGGCCCCCGGCACCGGCCTGAGGCCGGGGATGAGCGCGAGGATGCGGATCCTCGGGGTGACCACCGGCGGGACGGCCTCCGGCGGGACGACGACGTCGAGCACCACCACCTCGACCGCGACCACCTCGAGCGACACCTTCTCGAGCGACACCGCCTCGAGCACATCCACCTCGCGTCCCTGATGCCGCACCGTGGGAGCCGGGCGGTTGGTCACGCGAGAGGGGCCTCACGATGAGAGGGGACGCCACCGCCATGGCGGGGCAGGGGGAGGTCGTCGCCGGCCGCCCGCGCTCCGGGCGGCCACCGGCGACCCCCTGACGGGGGCGCCGGGGCATCACATGCCGGCCGAGCGCGCCGGGAGAGGCACCGGGCGGTGGTGGACGCCGCGCCCGGAGCACCTGAGGACGCTGGCGAGCGCCGCGGCTCTGGGCCTCGCGTACTTCCTCACCGCCCGGCTGGGACTCCGCCTCGCCTCGGTCAACCCGCTGGTGACGGCGGTGTGGCCCCCGACGGGGGTGGCGGTCGCCGGTCTGCTGATGCTGGGCCGCCGAGCCTGGCCCGGGGTGGCCGCCGCCGCCCTCCTGCTCGACACCACCAGCGGTGCGTCCATCGGCGTGGCGGCGACGATCGCGGTGGGCAACACCGTGGCACCGCTCGCCACGGTGACCCTGATGCGCGCCACCGGCATGCGCACCACCCTGCTGCGGGTCCGGGACGTGCTCGCCCTCGTGGTCCTCGGGGGCGGCGGCATGCTGCTCAGCGCCACCGTCGGGACCGCCACCCTCGTGGCCGCCGGTGCGCTGGACCGCGCCGGTGCGGTCACGGTCTGGCCGGTCTGGTGGGCCGGCGACGCGATGGGGGTGATCCTGGTCACGCCTCTGCTGCTGAGCCTGGGCGGCCGGGAGGATCTCTCGATCGTCCGCTCGCGCCACCCGCTCGTGGAGTCGGCGGCGCTGCTGGTGGGCGCGGCGGCCGTCTGCCGCGTCCTCCTGGTGGGCCAGCTCCCCCTCGTCTTCCTGGTCTTCCCCCTCGCCATGTGGGCGGCCCTGCGGCTGCCGCTGTGGACGGTGGGCGCCCTCAACGTGCTGGTGGCGGGCATCGCCACCTGGGCGACCGTCCGGGGACACGGCCCCTTCTCTCACCTCTCGATGAGCGTGAACCTGGTCGACCTCCAGGCCTTCACCCTCACCGTCGCCGTCACCTCCCTGACCCTGGCGGCGGTGGTGCGCGACCGCAGGCTCGCCCACCGGCACCTCGAGATGGCGACGGCCGGCCTGGAGGCCGCGGTGGAGCGGCGGACCAGCGAGCTGTCGGCGAGCAACCGGTCGCTGGCGCAGGAGATGGCCGAGCGCCACCAGGCGGAGGCGAGCCTCCGGGAATCGGAGGAGCGCTACCGGTCGATCTTCGAGCGAGCGGTCGAGGGCGTGGTGCGCATCGACCTCGACGGCCGCTGCCTGGCCGCCAACCCGGCCCTCGCCGCCATGCTCGACTACGACGGCCCCGCCGAGCTGCAGGCGGAGGGGCGGAACGCGCGCGAGCACGTCGCCGACCCCATGCGCCACCGGGCGCTCTGGAGGAAGCTCGTCCGGGACGGCGAGGTCCGCGACGAGGAGCTCGACCTCCGCTCCCGGACGGGCCGGCTCATCCGCGCGGCGGTGCACATGCGGACGGTGCAGGACGCAGCCGGCGTGGTGACGGCCGTCGAGGGCATCGTGGTCGACATCACCGAGCGTCAGCGTGCACGCGAGGCCCTGGTCGACGCCCTGGAGCGGCAGCGCCGGGCAACCCTCGAGCTGGAGGCTCTGAGCCGCGCCCGGGATGCCTTCTTCGCGACGATCTCCCACGAGTTCCGCACCCCGATCGGCCTCACCCTCGGCCCGTTGGAGCAGGTCCTCGCGGGGGCGGACGGCGAGCTCCCCGAGGGTGCCGCTCGACGGCTGCGGATGGCGCGGCGCAACCAGCACCGGCTGCTGCGCCTGGTCGACCAGATCCTCACCCTGGCGAGCCTCGAGCACGGCGGGATGGCGCTGACGGTGTCGCCCGACGTGGACGTCAACCGTCTCGTCGAGGAGCTGGTCGCACAGTTCCAGCCGATCGCCGAGACCAGGGGCGTCGAGCTGCGGACCGACCTCGACCCGGCGGCGGCCGGCGCCGACGTGTGGCTCGACCTCGACAGGTTCGAGATGCTCCTCGGCAACCTGGTGGGCAACGCGCTCAAGTTCACCGAGGAGGGCAGCGTCGAGGTCTCCACCCGGATCGAGCAGCGGTCGCTCGTGCTCCGGGTGAGCGACACCGGGACCGGCATCGCCGAGGAGGAGGCGGCGCACATCTTCGACCGCTTCCGGCAGGCGGGGAACCGCTCTCACGCCAGCCTGGGGACCGGTCTGGGCCTGGCGATCAGCAGGGAGATCGTGCTGCTCCACGGCGGCGAGATCACGGTGTCCGGTGACGGCCGGGGAACCTGCTTCCGCGCGACCCTCCCGCTGGGGACCGGGCACCTCCCGCCGGACGTCTCCCGGCAGGCCGCCGAGTCCCGCGACCGGTCGCGCGCCCCCCGGCCCGGCACCGAGGTGCTGGAGGACGAGGGCGAGCTGGAGCGCGTCAACCAGGCCGCCGAGGACGCGTTCGACAGCCGCAGGCCGGTGGTCCTCTACGTGGACGACGTCCACGACTTCGGGATGCACGTCCGCGACCTCCTCGCCGAGGAGTGCAACGTCTTCCTGGCCGGCGACGGTGAGGCGGGACTCGAGCGCGCCCGGCGCTACCGTCCCGACCTCCTCATCGTCGACGAGCGGATGCCCGGGATGAGCGGGACCGAGCTCCTGCGGGAGGTCCGTGCCGATCCCGACCTCCGCACCACCCCGGTCATCTTCGTCAGCGCCCTCGGCGGCCCGGAGACGCGCGTCGCCACCCTCGGGGCGGGGGCCGACGACTACCTGGTCAAGCCCTTCCATGCGGCCGAGCTCCGGGCGCGGGTGCGCAACCTGCTGCGGGCGCGGGCCCAGGAGCGGGAGCTGGCCGAGGCGAATCGACGGCTGGCGATGCGGGTCGACGAGCAGACGGCGGACCTGGTGCGCACCGGCGAGCTGAGCCACTTCCTCCCCCGCCCCCTCGGCGACCGCTTCCTCTCCGGCGAGCTCGGCGTCCAGCAGCCGCTGGCCCGCCGCCGGGTCACCGTGGTGGTCGCCAGCGTCGCCGGCTTCAGCGAGCTGGCCGAGCGGCTCGAGCCGGAGGACTTCTCGGAGCTGGTCAACGACTACCTCGCCGAGATCACCGCGGAGGCGGTGCGGCACGGCGGCATGCTCGACCACCTCGCGGGGGGCGGCGTCATGGTCCTCTTCGGCGCCCCCGACGCGGCCACGGCGGAGGACCAGGCGTGGTCGGCCGCGCAGGCGGCGCTGGCGATGCGCGCCGCCCTGGCCACGGTCGCGACCGCCTGCCGGAGGCGGGGGGTCGCGGTCGAGCTCCTGCTCCGGGCGGGGATCGACGCCGGGTACGCCACCGTCGGGATCTTCGGAAGCGACCTGCTGCGCGCCTACACCGCCATGGGGTCGGTGGTGTCGGTCGCGACCCACCTCCGCGGACGGGCGGCTCCCGGGCAGATCCTCTGCAGCGGCTCCACCCGCGCCGCCCTCGGCGGGCGGATGGGGACGCGGCCGTGTGACCCGCTGGCCAGGAACGGGATTCGGCCCGTGGAGGTCTTCGAGCTCACCGGGGAGCCCGGGTCCGGGGTGCACGGCGGCGACGGGGTGGAGCCGGGCGCCTCCGCGGCGGGCTGGTCGCCCGTCAGCGCGGCGCCGGCGCCGTCGCGCGTCTTCCGCCGGGAGGGCGCCTACTGGACCATCGCGTTCGAGGGCTCGCTCTTCCGGCTGCCGGACAGCAAGGGCCTCCATCACCTGGCACGGCTTCTGGCCCATCCCGGCGCCGAGCTCCACGTGCTCCAGCTGGTGGACCTCGATCGCAACGGCGGAGTGCCTCCCCGCGCCGCCGGTCCGGGCCTGGAGGGACTCACGGTCACCGGAGGCGACGGCATCTCCGAGATCCTCGACGCCCAGGCTCGCCACGCCTACGCGCGCCGGCTGGAGGAGCTGCGGGCGGAGGTCGAGGAGGCCGTCTCCTTCAACGACCCCGAGCGCGCCACCCGGGCCCGCATCGAGATCGATGCGCTGACCGAGCAGCTCGCCTCGGCGCTGGGCCTGGGCGGACGCAGCCGGCGCGTGTACGACGACGCCGAGCGGGCACGGGTCAACGTCACCAAGCGCATCCGGGCTGCCATCGCGGCGGTCGCCGAGCACGACCCCCGGTTGGAGCGGCACCTGCGCGGCTCCGTCCGAACCGGCGTCTTCTGCTCCTACGCACCCGCCCCCGAGGCGACCGCGTCGTGGAGCCTCTGAGGCTCTCCGGGTTCCGCTCCTCCGGCCGTGCCCTCGCAGGTCACGACGTGACGCTCATTGTCACGCCCCTGGGACGGAGAGAGGATGGGAACGCGATCCAGGCGGCGGCCGCGGTCCGCGGCACGCCGGGTGCGGACTCGTGCCTCGGGAATGACAACCGAGGGAGGGAGATGGGGGGAGTCACGCGATCGGGCGCGCCCGACCGCCCGCGAGGCGGAGGTGGAGCATCCGCGGCCGCCGGCATGCGGGGCCTCGGCATCGCCGCCGCGGTCTCGGGTGCGTTCTGTGCCGCTCACCTGGCATGGATGGCCACCACCCTCGGCGGCGTGCGCACGACCACCTGGTTCGACGACCTCGCCGAGCTGGTCGCCGCCCTGGCGGCCGCCGCGATGTGCGCGAGGGCCGCGCTCCGCCTCGCCGGAGCCGCGCGCCGTCCCTGGGCAATGATCGCGGCATCGGCGCTCTCCTGGGGAGCGGGCGAGGCGGCGTGGTCCTGGTACGAGCTCGTTCAGCGGCGGGAGGTGCCCTTCCCGTCGCCGGCGGACGCCGGCTTCCTGCTCGCCGTGCCCCTCGCGGTGGTCGCCGTCCTCCTCTTCGCGGGAGCCCACAGCGTCGCCTCCCGGGCGCGGGCGGTGATCGACGGCCTGATCATCGCCACCGCCGTGTTCTCGATGAGCTGGGCGACGGTCCTCTCGACCGTGTACCACGCCCGGGGGGACACACGGCTCGCCACCCTGCTCTCGCTCGCGTACCCGCTCGGCGACCTGCTCATCGTCACCATGCTCCTGCTGCTCGTCAGCCGGGCGCTGTGCCACGGCCGCGTGGCGCTGCTCCTGCTCTCCGCCGGCCTCGGCGCCGCGGCCCTCGCCGACGGCGCCCTCGCCTACCAGAGCGTCAGCGGCTCCGCCGGGCACGGGAACCTCGTCGACACCGGGCGGGTGGCGGGCTACCTTCTCATCGGGCTCGCCGGCCTCCACGCCTCCAACCGCCCGCGGGCGCGGCTGGGCGCGAGCGGACCCTCGTCGCTGCGATGGCTGGTGCCCTACCTGCCGGTCGCGGTCGCCGTCATCCTGGCGGTGGAGGAGCTCCGCGGCCGCACCGTGGATCCCGTCCTCTTCGCCAGCATGCTGCTCCTGGTGGCGCTGGTCGTGGTCCGGCAGGGCCTGACGCTGATGGACGGCGCCGACCTCAGGCGGCGTCTCGGCGGGCGTGACCGCCGGATCGACCACCGGCCCGCGCGCGACCCCCTCACCGAGGTCGCCACCCCGACGGACCTCCGCGAGCACGCGGCCGGCACCATCTCCTTCACCGAGCTGCGGGGCGGCCCACCGCCGGCGGTCCTCCGCGTCGACGTGGACGGCATCCGGATGGTCGACGACACCCTGGGTCCCTCCGTCGCGGCCGGCGCGGACGGCGTGCGCCTCTGGCTGGCGCGCGAGCTGCACGACGACGCCCTTCAGACCCTGACCGCGATGCTCATCGAGATGGAGGAGGTCAGGCGCGAGCGTCCCGACACCGGCGACGGACACCGGCTGCCGGACTTCCAGGCCTCGGTGCGCTCGGTGATCAGCGGGCTCCGCCGGCTCCTCGGCGACCTGCGCGAGCAGTCGGGAGAGGATCACGGGCTGGTGGACCACCTGACCACCCTGCTCGGACAGCTCGACCATCGTGCCGGCATCAAGGGACAGATCTCCGTGTCCCCGGAATGGCCGACCAGCCTCTCGGCCCATCTCGCATCCAATCTCCGCCGCATCGCGGAGGAGGCCCTTCGCAACGTCGCCCTGCACAGCGGCGCCGAGCGCGTGATGGTCAGCCTCGAGGTCGAGGAGGAGAGGCTGGTCCTGACCGTCAGCGACGACGGCCACGGCTGCCTGGGGACGTGTCCGAGGGGCACGGGCATGCTCGGGATGGAGGAGCGCGCCCTCATCCTGGGCGGCCGCCTCGAGGTGCTCTCCGATCCCGGGGCCGGGACGATGGTGCGGGGCACCTTCTCCCCCGTGGGGACCGCCTGAGCGTCGCCCGCCCGGGTGGTTCGGGGCGCCCGTCCCGGGCGCTGCCGGGACCGGGCGACCGGGGGGGTGCGGTGGAGCGCCCGCGCTTCCACGGACGGCGATGGTGCGACCGCGCGCGGGCGGCGACGATCGTGCGGAACGGGGCGCAGGGAGGTGCTGGTCGATGATCCAGGAGGGCATGGGGGCCCTGATCACACTGCTCGCGGGCGCCGCCGGCCTGACCGCGGCGGGTGCGTCGCTGTACCTGCTCGCGCTCTCGGTCGCAGCCCTCCGCCACCGCCCGGCGGCGCTGGACACGCCGGCGCGTCACCGCATCACCGTGCTCGTGCCCGCCCATGACGAGGAGACGCTCGTCGGGCGCTGCGTGCGCTCGCTGCGTGCCCAGACCTACCCCGTCGACCGGCGGCGGATCGTGGTCGTGGCGGACAACTGCACCGACCGGACCGCCGAGGTCGCGGCCGCGGCCGGTGCCGAGGTGCTGGTTCGGCAGGACCCCGCGGCACGGGGCAAGGGCCAGGCGCTGCGCTGGGCCATGGACCGCCTCCTCGCCGACCCCTGGGGTGCCGACGCGGTCGCCGTGGTCGACGCCGACTCGGTGGCCGACCCGGAGCTGCTGTCGGCGCTCGAGGCGCACCTGGCGGCGGGTGCGGAGGTGGTGCAGGCGGAGTACCTCGCCCTGATCGAGGACGCCACTCCGCGGTCGGCGCTTCGCGGCGCCGCCTTCCTGCTCTTCCACCGCACCCGCTTCGCCGGCCGCGCGGTGCTGGGCATGGCCTGCAACCTGGTCGGCAACGGCATGGTCTTCAGCCGCCGGGTGCTCGACGAGCATCCCTGGGAGGCGTTCACCGGCGCCGAGGACCTCGAGCACTCGATGGACCTGCGGCTCGCCGGGGTGCGGCCCGTCTTCGCGCCCTCGGCACGCGTCTTCGCACCCGTGGCCGCGGGCGGTCGCGGAGCCAGGACCCAGCGGCTGCGCTGGGAGGGAGGGAGGTTCCACGTGGTGCGGACCCGGCTCGCGCGCCTGGTGATCAGCGCCGCGCGGACCCGGGACTGGTCACGGCTCGACGCCGCCCTCGACCTCGCCGTCCCGCCGCTCGGCCTGCTCGTCCTGCTGGTCGGGGTGGGGACGCTGCTCACCGGGCTGCTGGTCGCCGTGGGAGCGACGCCGGGGTGGGCGCTGGCTCCCTGGCTGGCGGCCGCCGCGGCCATCCCGGCCTACGTGCTCATCGGGCTGCGGGCCGCACGCGCCCCCGCCTCCGCGTATCGGGCCCTGCTGCGAGCGCCGCTCTTCGTCCTGGCCAAGGTGGGCACCTACCTCCACCTCACCCGGGGACTGCACGCCGATCGCTGGGAGCGCACGGAGAGGCCGGAGCCGGAGCACCGCGGGAGCCGCGAGACCGGCCGGGTGGAGATCGCCGGGGTCCCGATCGACCCGGTCGACCTCGACACCGCCGTCCGCATCGCCATGTCGAGGCCACGCTCCGGTCCGCCCCTCCAGATCTGCACCGTCAACCTCCAGTTCCTGGTGACCGCGCGTCGCGACGCCGCGGTGCTCGGCATCCTGAGGAGGGGCGGCCTCAACGTCGCCGACGGAGCCCCGGTGACCTGGCTCGGCCGCCTGCAGGGGACCCCGCTGCCGGAACGGGTGGCGGGCGCCGACATGGTCCCCCGCCTGATGTCGGCCGCCGCCCGGGCCGGCGCCCGCGTCTTCCTCCTCGGCGCCGAGGGCGGGGCCGCCGCCGAGGCGGGACGCCGCCTGCAGGCGCAGCACCCCGGCCTGGTCGTCTGCGGGGTGTACGAGCCGCCGGTGGCCGGCCACGGCGCCATGGACAACGCGGAGATCCTGCGTCTGGTGGCCGGCGCGCGCGCGGACATCCTCCTGGTCGCCTTCGGCCACCCCAAGCAGGAGCGCTGGATCGACCTGCACCGCGAGCTCCTGCCCGTGTCGATCGCCATGGGCGTGGGCTGCTGCCTCGACCTCATCGCCGGCCGTCGCAGCCGGGCGCCGCGGTGGATGCAGCGGTCGGGGCTCGAGTGGCTCCACCGGGCGCTGCACGAGCCGCGGCGGCTGCTGCCCCGCTACCTGCGCGACGCCGCCTGGCTCTCGCTCGTGCTGGCGCCGTCGGCGCTGATGGCGCGCCCGCGACGTGCCGCCCCGGCGGCCGCCGTGGCGGAGGAGGTGGACCTGGTCGGCGCGGCACAGGATCGGTGCACCCGCCTGCGGCGCCCCGACGGCGAGACCCCCGCCATGTCGCCGGCGGCCGAGCCGCCCGGGCGACCCTGAGCGAGGCGCTCAGGAGGGCACCCGCACCAGCGTGATCGAGGCGGGGGGAAGGTCGACGCTCCGGGCGGAGCCGGCCGCGCCCCGGCCCACGTCCGCCAGCCGGACGATCGACCCCGGAGCCGCTCCCGAATACTGGAAGCGCTGTGCCTCCGCGGAGTGCCGGTCACCGGACAGGTCGAGGCTGACCCGGTGCCCGCGGCCCGGGTCCTTGTCGATCAGCATCACGTCGGTCCAGCCGGGCTCGCGGGAGGCGAAGCAGGACACCGTCCCCGGTGCCGACGAATCGGCCGCGATCGAGGTGTCACCGAAGCGTGCACCGTGGCCGCCGGCGTCGCGGTACATGCGGAAGGCGAACCAGGCCGGGGAGCCCGGTTTCGGCGAGGTCCAGTAGGTGGCGAGGTCGACACCCTCGCGCCCGAGGATCCCCAGGGCCTCCGCCTCGGCGAGACCGGCGCTGATGCGGTCGCCACCGCCGAAGTTGTACTCGGTGATCCCGATCCTGGTGCCCGGGTACTCGGCCGCCACCCACTCGCGCAGCCGGGGGATGAGCCGGACGGTGTCGTCGATCCAGGATTCGTCGACATAGGTGGGATCCCACAGCGAGCGCGTGGAGCGCAGGCGCAGCGCGTCGCCCTCCGGGTCGGACCGATCCGCCAGACCCGGGGCCTGGGGGTACCAGTGGACGGTGACCACGTCCAGGCTCCGCCGTCCCGTGGTCGCGTCGTGCTCGCGCGCGGTGCGCAGGAACCAGGGCAGCAGCGGCATGTCGCCATGGGCACTGCGATCGGCATGCGTCGCGAAGTTGTCGCCGCCGCGATCGACCGCGGAGTAGAGCAGGTCCGACCAGCCCGAGCTCTCCGGGCCGGCCACCAGCGCGGTGGGGTCCACCGCCTTGATCGCCCCCGAGTAGGCCTCGAAGACGGCGGCGAGGTCGTCGTAGCCCATGCGTGCCGGATGCACGTCGCGATGGGTGCTGGACCAGAGCATGGGCTCGTTGTCGACCGCGTACAGGCCGACCCCGCCGGCGCCGGCGCGGCCGAAGCGGGCGACCAGGTGGTTGACCCACTCGTCCTGGTAGACGACGGCGGAGGCGGGGTCGGGGTCGAGGACGAACGGCCCCGGCTTGCGCGGCAGCGAGGGGACGCTGGTGCGCCTGCGGTTGGCGGTGGGGTCGTAGCCGTCGATCCGGCCGGCGGCGTCGACGGCGTCCCCCCCGTCGGCGGGAACGTCGACGGACCGGTCCGCCGGATCGGCCGACCTCGCCACCCAGCCGAGGGCGGGAACGGTGATCAGGCTCTCCACCTGCTGAGCGCGGTTGGCGCTGATCCCCGAGTCGGAGACGGACCCCGCCTGTCCCCCGTAGTCGACGTTGCGGAACTGGTAGTCGGCGGCCGCATTCCAGGCGTGGCCGATCACCCAGTTGTAGCGGCTGCTGGGGTTTCCGCCCCAGCGGTTCACCGTGGCGTGCAGCCCGGCCAGGTCGCTCGGTCCCGCCCCGGCGACGCCGTAGACGTAGGCGCTGATGGGGTGGACGCGGGAGCGGGTATCCACGGAGCAGTGGACGTCACCCTCGACCGGGCCCGCCTCGCTCGAGGTCCCGTGGAGCAGATGGACGACGCCGCGCAGGCCGCGGGCGACGGTCGCCCGCTCCGCGGTGGCGACGCCGGTGACGAGGACGATGCCCAGGATCAGGCCGAGGCTGACCCACCGGCGCGTCCTCATGGCGGCGCGATCATGCTGCGGCGACCGTACGACGCGAGTCCGCACCGCTGAATGGGCTGATCGGGGGCGCAGGGCAGGGCGGTCCCGGTGGCGTCCGGGACACGCCGGCGGCGGGTGCCCGCGGGTCAGGACCCACGACCCGGCCCGGCGCCGACGCGACCATGGGCGCGCCGCGGCTCGGCGCGTAGCGTCGTCTCATGCGGAGAGCCATCCATGCCTGAGAGCCGTCCGCTGCCGGGCCTCGTGGCGGGTGACACCGCGTCCGCTCAGCAGCTGGCCGACGCCCTGCGCGCCGCCCAGCCGCGCGTCCACCTCCTCGCCGCGTCGGTGCTCATCGAGGCCGGGGCACTCGAGGCGGCCTGGGAGCCCATCAGCGAGGCGGCGCGCTGCGCGGACGATCCCCGGCTGCGCGCCGAGCTCGGCGACGAGCTGCTGCGCCTCGCGCGCGGTTGGGAGGGGCGCCACCAGCACCACTCTGCGGGAGGAGCGCTGCGCCTCGCCGCGAGGCTCGCGCCCGAGCGCGCCGTCCCGGCGCTGGCCCGCCACGTCCAGCGGGAGGGCAGGGCCGAGGAGGCGCTGGCGCTGTGGACCGAGGCGATCCGGCTCGATCCCGGAGAGGCCGACCACCACCTCCGGCGCGGCAGGCTGCTCGAGGCGATGGGACGGCTCGAGGAGGCTCGCGCCGGCTACCTCCGTCTCATCGAGGAGCTGCCCACGGCGACCAACGCGCTCACCGTCGCGCCGCGCCTGGAGCGCCTCTCCACCCGGCTGCCGCCCGTGCCCGGCGCCGGCATCCGCATCGCGATGCTCGGCTCGGCCACCCTCGACCAGCTGCGCGACTGCCTGGTGGTCCAGGCCCACCGCGCCGGCCTGCGGCCCCGGACGCAGCTGGCACGCGCCGACCAGTACACCCGCGAGATCCTCGACCCGGGCAGCGACCTGTACCGGTTCGCTCCCGAGGTGCTGATCCTGGCCATCCACCGCAGCCGGCTCTTCCCCGGGCTGGACGAGGTTGCCGGCCACCCCTCCGTCGACGACCGCCGCGCGACGATCGCCTCCGGTGTCGACACCGTCCGCACGCTGCTGCGGGCCTTCCGGTCGCGCTCGCAGGCGCTGGTGCTGCTCCACGGCATGGTGGTCCCGCAGCGCCCCCTTCGGGCGGTGGTGGACATGGTGGACGAGCTCGGGCAGCGCGACGTCTTCCACCAGATCAACCGGGAGCTCGCCCGGCTGGTCGCCACCGAGTTCGACGGCGTTCACCTGGTCGACGAGGACGCGGTCCAGGGGCGGTGTGGCAAGGCGGCCGCCACCGACCCTCGCCTCTGGCTCGCCACCCGCATGCCGTGGAGCGACTCCGTGCTCATGCCGCTGGCCGACGAGCATGTGCGACACGTGCTCGCGCGCCGCGACCGGGCACGCACCTGTGTCGTCGTCGGGCTCGACGACACCCTGTGGGGGGGACGGGCCGGGGCGGACGGCACCGGCGGGGTGCGACTGGGCCACCGCCCACCGGGCAACGCCTTCCTCGCCGTCCAGCGCCAGCTCGCGCGGCTCCGGGGCCGGGGGGTGCAGCTGGCCATCTGCAGCAGAGCCGGCCGGACCGACGCCGTCACGCTGTTGCAGACGCACCCGGACATGCGCGTGCGCCTCGATCACTTCGCGGCGACGCGAATGGACTGCGCCTCGACCCCCGCCGGCGTCCGCGAGATCGCCGCCGAGCTCGGGATCGGGCTGGAGAGCATCGTCTTCTGGGACGGCAACCCCGGCGAGCGGGCCCGCATGCGCACCGAGCTGCCGCAGGTGCTCACCCCCGAGGTGCCCGCCGACCCCGCCCGGCACCGCCAGGCGCTCCTCGACCTGTGCGTGTTCGACCGGGTGTGGGGCCCGTGAGGGGACGCCGGCAGCGGTCTCACGCGAGGGCCGCCGGCGACCCCTCCCTGGAGGAGCAGGTCGACTCCGTCATCGCGGCCAGCTTCAACCTCGACGAGGACGAGCTGCCCGTGCCGGCGAGCCGGGAGACCATCTCCAGCTGGACGTCCCGGAGCCAGATGCTGCTGCTCATGAACCTCGAGAAGCGGTTCGACGTGTGCCTCACCCTCGAGCAGATGGTCGGCATGACCTCGGCGCAGCGGATCGTCGAGGTCCTTCGTCCGATGCTCGGATAGCCGGTGGCTCCCGGGACAACGGCCCGGGCACACGGTACCTCGGTCCTGGCGGCGTCCCGACCGGCCATGGCCCGGACCGGGCCGCGGATCTAGCGTCGGCTGATATGAGCGCGCGCATGCCCGTCGGGCTTCCGCCCGCCTCGAGATCGCCGGAGTCCCCCCTGTCCGCGGCACAGGAGGCGGTGTGGCAGGTGGGCCGGCTCGAGCCCGGCGACTGCAGCCGTCACCTCCCCTTCGTGCTCCACCTGAGCGGGCGGCTCGACCGGACCTCTCTGCGCGACGCCTGCACGCTCGTGCTGGTCCGTCACGACCAGCTTCGGGCCTGCATCCTCGCCGGTGAGGACGCTGTCGGCCAGTGGATCCGTCCGTACGGCGACGGCTTCGTGGACGAGGTGCTCTTCGAGGCCGACCTGTCCTCGCAACCGCCGGTCGATCCCTGGACGTTCGCCCAGCAGGTGGCGCGGGAGCCGTTCGACCTGGCCCGGGGCCCGCTGATCAGGATGGTCCTCGCCAGGAGCGGTGAGCACCGGCACCACCTCATCGTGGTGGTCCACCAGGTGACCTCCGACGAGGCGTCGACGATGATCCTGATGGCCGAGATCGCCGAGGCATACAACGCGCTGGTGGAGGGGCGGGAGCCTGCGTTGAGCACCCCGGCGACCACCTTCGCAACCCATGTGGTGCGGGAGCGGGCGCTGCTGTCGAGCGACACCGTGCGCCGGCACGCGGACTTCTGGCGAGACACCATGCCCTCCGCCATCGCACCGGTCCTGCTGCCCTGGGACCATCCGTCGGCGCCGGCGGACGTGGCGGAGGCGCGCGCGCGTCTGACCGTCGACGAGGGCCTGTGGAGAGGGGCGATCGGGTGCGCCGCCCGGGTGAGGCCGGGCTCGATGAGCGTGTTCCTGGTCTCCGTGCTGCAGGCGCAGCTGCGGCGGTACGGAAACGACGGCCGGCTGTGCATCACCACCGCGATGAGCACACGGCGGCCGGAGACGAGCGGGGTCGTCGGCCTGTTCGCCAACAGGGTGCCGGTGATCACCGAGGTCAGCGGCGATCCGACCTTCATCGAGCTGATGGCCGATGTCCGCAGGTCGTTCCGGGCGGTGCTGCCGCACCGCGGCCACCCGGTGGCACGGACGGTGGCCGGCCCGCCGTTCGAGGTGCTGCTGTCGCTGGTGCGCTGCCCGCAGCTCCGGATGAGGGACCTGGAGACCCGGCTCGAGAGCGTGCACGTCGGCGCCAGGTCCGACCTTCTCCTCGAGGTGCTCGATCACGGATCGTACGCGGACCTGGTCCTGGAGGGGCCGCAGGAGCGCTTCGACCGGGCGACGATGGAGCGGACGCTCGGGCACTTCCACAGCCTGCTGCGCGCCGCCGTCGCCGATCCGGAACGCCGCCTCTCCGAGCTGGCCCTGCTCACCGAGGCGGAGCGCCACCAGCTGCTGCTGGAGTGGAACGACACCGCCGCCGAGCTGCCCGCCGGCGGCACCGTCCACGCGCTCGTCGAGGAGCAGTGTGCCAGGACCCCCGAGGCCATCGCGGTGGTGTGCGGGGAGCGGGCGCTCCGATACGCCCAGCTCGAGGCCCAGGCCAACCAGCTGGCCCACCACCTGACCGACCTGGGCGTGGGCCCCGAGGTGCTGGTCGCCCTCTGCGTGGAGCGCGGCGTCGAGATGGTGGTCGGCGAGCTCGGCATCCTCAAGGCGGGCGGTGCCTACCTGCCCCTCGACCCCGGCCACCCCGCCGAACGGCTGGCCTTCATGCTCGAGGACAGCGGCGCGCCGGTGCTGCTCACCCAGTCCGCCCTCCTCCCCCGCCTCCCCGACCACCACGGCGCCCGGGTCGTCTGCCTCGACTCCGACTGGCCGGCGATCGCATCACGGCCGGAGACCCGGCCCGAGCCCGGAGCCCACGCCGGCAACCTCGCCTACGTGATCTACACCTCGGGCAGCACCGGGCAGCCGAAGGGGGTGATGGTCGAGCACCGGGGGGTGACGAACCTGGTCCTCTGGCACCGGCGCACCTACGCGGTGGGGCCGGAGGACCGGGCGACCCAGCTCGCCGCGGTCGGCTTCGACGCCACCGTGTGGGAGCTGTGGCCGTACCTCGCCTCGGGGGCGAGCATCCGGGTGCCCGACCGCGAGCTCCGGGAGTCGCCGGAGAGGCTCTGGTCCTGGCTCGGAGCGCAGGGCATCACCCTCAGCTTCCTCCCCACGCCGCTCGCCGAGAGCATCCTGGCCGCGGGATGGCCGCCCGGGCCGCGGTTGAGGACGCTGCTCACCGGCGGCGACCGGCTCCGCCGGTGCCCGGCGGTGGCGCAGGGACTGGAGCTGATCAACCACTACGGCCCGACCGAGTGCACCGTCGTCGCCACCTCGGCCCGGGTGCCGGCCGCTCCCGACGGAGACGAGGTCTCCTCGCCGCCGATCGGGCGGCCGATCGACAACACCCACGTCTACGTGGTCGACGAGCACCTCCAGCCGCGGCCGGTGGGGGTGCCGGGAGAGCTGTGCATCGGGGGCGTGGGCGTGGCGCGGGGGTACCTCCGCCGGCCCGAGCTCACCGCCGAGCGCTTCCTCCGCGACCCCTTCTCCCCCGACCCCGGCGCCCGCCTGTATCGCACCGGCGACCTCGCGCGCTGGCGCCCCGACGGCACCCTCGACTTCCTCGGACGGCTCGACCACCAGGTCAAGATCCGCGGACACCGCATCGAGTGCGGCGAGGTGGAGGCCGCCCTGCTCGCCCATCCGCGGGTGCGCCAGGCGGTGGTGACGGCATGCGACGACGGCGGCGGCCAGCAGCGCCTGGTCGCCCACCTCGTCGCCACCGGCGCGCGTCCGCCCACCACCACCGAGCTGCGCGCGCACCTGAGCCGCAGCCTGCCCGAGTACATGGTGCCCGCCGCCTTCGTCGGTCTGGACGCCCTGCCGCTCACCGCCAACGGCAAGCTGGACCGCGCCACCCTCCCCGCGCCCGAGGGCCGGCCGGAGCTCGAGGTCGGGTATGTCGCGCCCCGCACCCCCACCGAGGAGGTGGTCGCCGGGATCTGGGCCGAGCTCCTGGGCCTCCAGCGCGTCGGCGTCCACGACGACCTCTTCGACCTCGGCGGCCACTCCCTGCTCGCCACGCGGCTGGTGTCGCGCATCCGCGCCACCCTGGCGGTGGAGCTCCCGCTGCGGGCCGTGTTCGAGGCTCCCACGGTCGCCGGCCTCGCCCGCACCGTCGAGGCCTCACGGCTCGGCGGGCTCGCTCCGGCCGCTCCGCTGGCGCCGGCGAGCCGAGAGGGCCCGCTCCCGCTGTCCTTCGCCCAGGAGCGCCTCTGGTTCCTGCAGCAGCTGGAGCCGGGCAGCGCTCGCTACACGATCCCGCTCGGCCTGCGGCTCGCCGGTCCCCTGGACGTCGCCGGCCTGGAGAGGGCGCTGCACGACCTGGTGGCGCGGCACGAGGCGCTGCGCACCACCTTCCCGGCGGTGGACGGCCGCCCCGCGCAGGTGATCTCGGCGCCGGAGCCGGTGCGCCTCGAGGTGTCCGACCTCCGCGGGCTGCCACCTGCGGGACGCGAGCCGGAGGCGAGACGGCGGGCCCGGGAGGCGGCCCGGCGCCCCTTCGACCTCGCCCGCGGGCCACTGCTGCGCGCGCAGCTGATGCGGCTCGACGGCGAGGACCACGTGCTGCTGCTGGTGCTGCACCACATCGCCGCCGACGGCTGGTCCCTCGGGCTGCTCACCGCCGAGCTCGGAGCCGCGTACACGGCCCACCTCCGGGGCCAGCCGGTGACGCTCCCCGATGCCCCCATCCAGTACGCCGACTTCGCCGTCTGGCAGCGCCGGTGGCTGAGCGGCGAGGCGCTCGACGCCCAGCTCGAGTACTGGCGGCGCCAGCTCGCGGGCAGCCCGCCCGTGCTGGAGCTGCCCGCCGACCATCCCCGCACCGCGGAACCCGGCGATCACGGGGGGGTCGAGGAGTTCACCATCTCCGCGGAGTCGGCGGCGCGTCTCACGGCGCTCGCACGAGCCCACGGCTCCACCCTGTTCATGACGCTCCTGGCAGCATTCCAGACGCTGCTGTCCCGCCACACCGGCTCGTCGGACATCGTCGTGGGCACGCCCGTCGCCGGGCGCACGCGGTCCGAGACCGAGCAGGTGGTGGGGCTGTTCCTCAACACCCTGGTGCTGCGCACCAGCCTGTCCGGCGATCCGACGTTCGCCGAGCTGCTCTCCCGGGCGCGGGAGACGGTCCTGGCGGCATCCGCGCACCAGGACGTCCCCTTCGAGCGGCTGGTGGCCGAGCTCCAGCCCGGACGCGACCTGGGCCGCGCCCCCCTGTTCCAGGTCATGCTGAGCATGAACAACTTCCCCCAGCAGGACCTCCGGCTGCCCGGTGTGGCCGTCTCCCGGTTTCCCATCGACTCCGGCGCCGCGAAGTTCGACCTGACCCTGTCCTTCACCGAGACACCGGACGGGCTGCGCGGAGAGCTGGAGTACGACCGTGACCTCTTCGAGGAGGCCACCATCGCCCGCCTGCCGGGTCATCTCCAGACCCTGCTCGCGCAGGTCGCCGCCCACCCCGAGGCTCGCCTCTCCGAGCTGTCCATGCTCACCGAGGCCGAGAGCCGGCTGCTGGTGGAGTGGAACGCCACCGCTGCCGGCCTCCCCGTGGCGCCCACGCTCCACGCCCTGGTCGAGGAGCAGGTCGCCCTCGCCCCCGGCGCCGTCGCCGTCGCCGACGACCACCAGGAGCTCACCTACGCCCAGCTCGACGTCCGCGCCAACCAGCTCGCCCACCACCTCCGCTCCCTCGGCGCCGGGAGCGGCACCCTGGTCGGCGTGTGCCTGGAGCGCGGTGTCGACCTCGTCGTCGCGCTCCTCGGCATCCTGAAGGCCGGCGCCGCGTACCTCCCCCTCGACCCCGACTTCCCCGCCCGGCGGCTCGCCCTGATGCTCGACGACTGCCAGGCTCCGCTGGTGCTCACCCAGTCGACGCTGCTCGGCCGCCTTCCGGACGGCCGCGGCGCCCAGGTGCTGCTCCTCGACGGCGAGGCGGCCGCCATCGACACTCACCCGGAGACCCCGCCCGACGTCCGCTGCGACGGCGGCGACCTCGCCTACGTCATCCACACCTCCGGCTCCACGGGCACCCCGAAGGGCGTGATGGTCGAGCACCGCTCGGTGGTCAATCTCCTCGCCTCCATGCGCCGCCAGCCCGGCATCGGCGCCGGCGACATCCTGCTCGCGGTCACCACCCTCTCCTTCGACATCGCCGCCCTCGAGCTCTTCCTCCCCCTCGCCGGCGGCGCCCGCGTGGTCGTCGCCGGTCCCGGCGTCGCCGCCGACGGCGCCCGTCTGGCCGACCGCATCGCCGAGACCGGCGCCACCGTGGTGCAGGCCACCCCGGTCACCTGGCGCATGCTCCTCGACGCCGGCTGGCAGGGTGACCCCGGCCTGCGCATCCTCTGCGGCGGGGAGGCCCTCGACCGCGCTCTCGCCGACCGCCTGCTCGCCCGCGGCGCCGCGCTCTGGAACCTCTACGGACCCACCGAGACCACCATCTGGTCGGCCCTCCACCGCGTCGAGCCCGGCGACGGCCCCGTCCCCATCGGCCGCCCCATCGCCAACACCCGCATCCACCTGCTCGACGAGCACCGCTCCCCCGTTCCCGTCGGGGTGCCGGGGGAGCTGTACATCGGCGGCGCCGGGGTGGCACGCGGCTACCTCCGACGCCCCGAGCTCACCGCCGAGCGCTTCCTCACCGACCCGTTCGCCCCGGAGCCCGGTGCCCGCATGTACCGCACCGGCGACCTCGCCCGCCGGCGCCCCGACGGCACCCTCGAATGCCTCGGCCGCATCGACCACCAGGTCAAGATCCGCGGCCACCGCATCGAGTGCGGCGAGGTCGAGGCCGCCCTGCTCGCCCATCCCGGCGTGCGCGACGTGGTGGTGGTGGCACGCGACGAGGGGGCCGGCGAGCGCCGGCTGGTCGCCTACCTGGTCGCCGCGGCGGGACGGCCGCCCACCACCACCGAGCTGCGCGCCCACCTCCGCCGCTCCCTGCCGGGCTACATGGTGCCCGACGCCTTCGTCGGCCTCGACGCCCTGCCGCACACGCCCAACGGCAAGCTCGACCGCGCCGCGCTCCCCGCCCCCGAGGGCCGGCCCCACCTCGACGCCGCGTACGCCGCCCCCCGCACCCCCACCGAGGTGGTGCTCTCCACTCTCTGGGCCGAGCTCCTCGGCATCGACCGCGTCGGGGTGCACGACAACTTCTTCGACCTCGGCGGCCACTCCCTGCTCGCCACCCGGCTGATGGCCGCCATCGAGCGACGGTGCGGGGTGCGGCTGCCCCTCGCGCTGCTGTTCGAGGACGTGACCGTCGCGCGGCTCGCCGACGCCGTCGACCGGGAGCGAGGGGCCTCCGCCGCCTGGTCGTCACTCCTGGCCGTACGCCCGCACGGAGGCCGGCCACCCCTCTTCCTGGCGCCGACCCTGCACGGGGAGGTCGTCGAGTATCGCGACCTCGTCCGGCACCTCGACCCCGACCAGCCGGTGTACGGCCTGCGCGCGCTCGGCCTCGACGGACGGCGTCACCCGCACACGACCGTCGAGGACATGGCGAGCCACTACATCGACGAGATCCGCCAGGTCCAGCCGCAGGGTCCGTACCTGCTGGCGGGGTTCTGCTTCGGTGGGCTGGTCGCCTTCGAGATGGCCCGCCAGCTGCACCACCGGGGGCAGGAGGTGGCCCTGCTCGCGATCGTCGACGTCGCGCCGGTCGGCCCCTCCGCCGCCCGCCCGAGAGCGCGGCTGTCGCACCTGCCGCGACGGCTCCGAGGCGCCGTGGCCGGTGTCCACCGGCGGCTGTGGTTCGCGGCCCACGACCGCCTCCTCCGGACCGGACGGCCGCTGCCCCGCCGCCTCCAGGACGTCGGGGCGGTGAACTACCGAGCGATGACGTCGTACGTGGCGCAGGCCTGCCCCTGCCCGCTGACCCTCCTCTCGGCGGAGGCCGCGTCCGCGGAGAGCACGCTCGTCCCGCGCTGGCGGCCGGTGGCCGCCGGGGGGATCGAGCTGCATCACGTCGCCGGCGGCGGCCTCGAGCACCTCGACGTCATGAGGGAGCCTCACGTGGGAGCGCTCGCCGAGACGTTGACCTCCTGCATCGAGAGGGCACGCCGCCGGACGGCGCCGTAGCGCGGCCGGTGTCGTGGGACAGGGGATCGTCGAGGTCGACGCTGTCCCGGTCGCGGTGAGCGAGCTGTCCCGAGGGCACCGGGCAGGGCTGCTGACCGCCCTCGGCTCGCCCATCTTCACCCACCGCCATCCGCCGTATCGTCATTGCATGCGGACTTCATCGCATTCTCATCGTGACCGCTTCTCCTTCGTCATGGAGCAGACCCTCGGTCACGTCGCGCACAGTCGCAACCTCGAGCGGGCGGTGGCGCGGCGCCCGGACCTCGACGCGAGCGTCATCCGGCTCGACTACGAGCCCTCCAACCCGCTGCTGACGCTCCCGGTCGTGCGCAACTGGTCGCTGCGTGCCAGCCTCGCCGCGCGCTCGGCGCTGCGGCGGACGCTGAGCCGCGATCCGGTGGACGCCGTCTTCATCCACACCCAGGTCTCCGCGCTGCTCGCCCGCGCGGTGATGCGTGCCATCCCCACGGTGGTCTCGGTGGATGCCACCCCGCGGAACTTCGACGACGAGGGAGCGGCGTACGGGCACCGGCGGCAGGGCGAGCTCGCCGAGAGGCTCAAGCTCGCGGTCAACCGCAGGGCGCTCCGGGAGGCGGGGGCGGTGGTCGCCTGGAATCGCTGGGCACGCGACTCCCTCGTCGCGGACTACGGGGTGCCGGCGGACAGGGTGTCGGTCATCCCCCCCGGCGTCGACGTCGCACGCTTTCGGCCTGGCGAGCCCCGGCCGGCCGGATCGCCGGTCCGCGTGCTCTTCGTCGGCGGCGACTTCGAGCGCAAGGGAGGCCACGACCTCCTCGAGGCGGTGCGCGGGCTCGACGCCGAGGTCGAGGTGGACATGGTCACCGGCCGGGCCCCCGCCGTCGCCCGCGCGGAGCCGTGGGTCCGCGTCTGGGAGGGCCTCACCCCACAGTCCCCGCAGCTCGTCGACCTCTACGGCCAGGCCGACGTGTTCGTCCTGCCGACGCGGGGCGACTGCCTGGCGCAGGTCGTCGCCGAGGCGATGGCGTCCGGGCTGCCGGTCGTGACCACCCGCGTCGGGGCCATGTCGGAGATGGTGCAGCACGGTGTCACCGGCCATCTCGTGCCGCCGCGCTCGCCCCGCGCCCTGCGCGAGGCGCTGGCCGCACTGATCGCCGATCCCGCCGGCAGGCGTGCCATGGGCGCGGCCGGGCTCGAGGCCGCACGGCGCGATCACGACGCGGAGAGGAACTGGGACCGCATCTTCGGGCTGATGCAGGAGCTGGCACGAACCGCCGGAACGCGCGACGCGGCCGCCGACCCACCCCTGGTCCGCGAGCTGAGCTCGCGGCCGGCCCGGACCTGGGCAGAGGTTCCAGGACACTCGAGATGACGCCCGCTCACAACGGTGCAGAGCCTCGTGGCACCCACGCATTCGTCCGCTCGCTGGGCGTGCCCGAGCTGCCGCCGTACACCAGCCCGTTCGATCCGGGCTACGACGTGGCCACGGTCGTGGGCCACCTCGAGCAGAGCGCGCACCTGATCAGCCGTCTCAAGCTCTCGATGGCCTGCTGGCTCATCGCCGGAGAGGCGGCGACCCGGGCGAAGATCGAGGCCGCCAGGCGTCTGGGGGTGCCGCTGGTCGCCGGCGGAGGACCCTTCGAGATCGCGCAGGACCGCTTCCGGCTGGAGGACTTCATGGCGCTCTGCGCCACCGTCGGCATCGATCGGATCGAGGCCGGCGAGGGCTTCACCACCCTGCGCTGGCCGCCCACGGAGGTGGTGAGGCTGGCGGTGACCCACGGCCTGGCGGTGCAGGCGGAGCTCGGCGGCAAGCACGCCGGCAGCTTCAGCGACGGCATGGTCGGAGAGCTCGTCGACCAGGGCCACCGGTGGCTCCGGGCGGGAGCCGAGCAGATCGTCGTCGAGGGCAGGGAGAGCGCGAGCGGCGTCGGGCTCTTCGACAGGGCCGGCCGGGTCAACTGGCCCGCCGCCGAGGCGTTCGTGCGCGCCTGGGGCCTGGAGGTGACGGTGTTCGAGACCCCCACCAAGGCCAGCCAGTTCCAGTTCCTCTCCCATTTCGGGGACAGGGTCCAGCTCAGCAACGTGCGGTTGGAGGAGCTGCTGCGAGTCGAGATCTACCGGCGCGGTCTGCACTCCGACTCCTACGACCAGATGCTCGCCCCGCTCCCCGGCACCCCGACGGTGGTCCCGTGACTCCCAGCTTCGTCATCGACTCGTTCCCGGAGCGGGCCCGGCTCTATCGGGCGACGCACGCCATCGTCGCCGTCGACGTGTTCCGGGCGTCGACGACGATCCTGACCGCCCTGGCCGGCGGGCGGCGGGTCTTCGCCACCTCCTCGGTCGGCCAGGCGCTGACCATCGCCGCGTCGCTGCCGGGAGCGTGGCTCGCCGGCGAGCAGGACGGCGTCCAGCCCCAGGGCTTCGACCTGCAGAACTCGCCCGCCGCGGTGGCGCTGCTCCCCGACCGGTGCCCGCTGGTGCTGGTCTCCTCCGCCGGGGCGCTTCTGCTCGACATGGCCGCCGGCGCCGCCGCCGTGTACGTGGCCTGCCTCCGCAACCTGGAGGCCACGGCGCGGCGGGTGACGGCACGCCATCGCCGGGTCGCGCTCATCGGAGCCGGGACCCGCGGCGAGACCCGTGAGGAGGACCGGATGGCGTGCGCGTGGCTCGGGCAGCACCTCCTGTCCAGGGGCTTCACCGCCGAGGACGCGCCGACCGCCGTCGAGGTGGAGGCCTGGCGCGGCGCGGAGCTCGCCGGCCTGCGAGCCGGCGCGAGCGCCGAGTACCTGCGCTCGACCGGCCAGGAGGACGACATCGACTACGTGCTCGCCCACGTCGAGGACGTCTCGGAGGCGGCGGTGTTCGACGGGAGCGAGGTGCGCCTCGTCCGGGAGGCGGCGCCCGGCAGCCAAGAGCCGCGGGAGGCGGCGTAGGTGCCGGCGGCGCTGGTGATGGGCCCGCCCCGGTACATGGGCCCCCTCGGGGTGATGCGGAGCCTGGGTGCGCTCGGCGTGCCGGTCTACGGCCTGGAGCACAGCCGCCCCTCGGTGTCGACGGTGTCGAGGCACTGTGCGGGGACGGTGCGGGTCGGCGTCGACGGGCATCCGCGGGGATGCGACGACCAGCTGCTCGACCAGCTCGTCGCCGCGGGGCGCACGCTCGGGGAGGGTACGGTGCTGATCCCCGGTTCCGACGCGTGGTCGGTCTTCGTCGCCGCCCACCACGCCGAGCTCAGGGAGGTGTTCGCCCTCGCCAGCCCCCGCGCCGCGCTGGTCAACGACCTCGCGTCGAAGCAGGGGCTGCACGACCTCGCGGTCCGTCACCGTGTCCCCACCCCCGCGGTGACGGTGCCGCGCACCGTCGCCGAGGCCGCCGGGATGGCGCCGGGTCTCACCTACCCGGTCATCCTCAAACCGGTGTCGAGCGTCCCCGGCGTGGAGGTGAGGGTGGTCGGGGGCCCTGCCGAGCTCCTCGAGCAGCTCGCCGGCATGTGCCCGTGCCCCGACCGCCCCAACCTGATGTTCCAGGAGTACATCCCCGGCACCGACGAGGACGTGTGGATCTTCAACGGCTACTTCGACCGGGGGTCACGATGCCTGGCCGCCTTCACCGGGCAGAAGCTCCGCCAGCACCCCGCCCATCGGGGGATCGCCAGCCTCGCGGTCTGCCGCGAGAACCGGGAGGTGATCGACCTGACCACGCGGTTCATGAGCAGGCTGCGCTACCACGGCATCGTGGACATCGGCTACCGCTTCGACCGGCGGACGGGCGAGTACAAGATCCTCGACGTCAACCCCCGGCTGGGCGGTGCCTTCCGCGTCTTCGTCGATGCCAACGGCCTCGACGTGGCGCGGGCGCTGTACTGGGACCTGACCGGGGTCCCGGTGCCCGAGGTGATGCCGAACGAGGGTCGCCGGTGGCTCCACGAGGGCGCCGACCTCATCGCCTTCAAGGCCTACCGGCGGCTCGACGGGCTGACCGGCCGGCAGTGGATGGCCTCGCTCCGTGGGGTGCAGGAGGGAGCCACGTGGTCGGCCACCGATCCGATGCCGTTCGCACTGTCGATGTGGCGGCTGGCCGAGGAGACGCTGAGCGCGCGCTGGGCCCGCGCCGCGGGGAGATGGCGGGCCCGGCGATCGCCCGGCCGGAGCGGGCGGCTGGCGGCATGAGCGCTGCGAGCACGCGCGATCCCCAGGCGCCGGTCACCACCTACTTCCAGCAGGACGCGCCGTTCTGGAGCAGCCTCTACGAGGACGACACCGTCTTCGCGGTGATCCATCAGCTCCGCGCCGCCATGGCGGTGCGCTGGATCGAGCGCCTCGATCTGGGGGAGGGAGCCCCGGTGCTCGAGGTCGGATGCGGAGCCGGGCTCACGGCGGTCGAGCTCGCCCGCCGCGGCCTCCACGTCACCGCGACCGACTCGACCCCCGCCATGATCGAGCTCACCGGCGCCCGTGCCGCCGAGGCCGGCCTCCAGCGCCGCATCGACGCCGAGATCGCCGACGTCCACCACCTGACCCACCCCGATGCCAGCTTCGACCTGGTCCTCGCTCTCGGCGTGCTGCCGTGGCTGCACACCCCCGAACAGGGGCTCGCCGAGATGTCGCGGGTGCTCAGAGGGGGCGGCCACCTGCTGGTGAGCGCCGACAACCGATCACGGCTGATCAACCTGGTCGATCCGATGCGCAGCCCGCTGCTGGCGGCGGCCCGCGGCGGGATGAGGCGGCTGGCACGCCGGGCGCCCCGCCACGGGGTCGGAGCCGGCGCCGTGACGGCTCGACAGTTGGAGCGAGCGCTCGGTGACGCCGGGCTGCGCACGGTGGAGGCGGCCACACTGGGCTTCGGGCCCTTCACCCTCCTGGGCCGGCGGGTGCTGTCGGAGCAGGCCGGGCTGCGCCTGCACCGGGGCCTGCAGCGGCGTGCGGACGGACGCGCCCCGCTGCTGCGCTCCACGGGCAGTCAGCACCTGGTCCTCGCCCGGAGGGACGGGCCCTGACCGGCACCGGCGCCTCCGCCGCCATCCGCCTGCGCGTGGCCGCGTGGTACGGCGACGCGCTGCTCGAGCTCCCCCATCCGCCGGGGTGGACGGTGGAGACCCACCTGCCGAGCACCCCACCGCCGCTGGCCCACGACGACCTGGTGCGCGCGCTCGAGCACCCGGTCGGCCAGGCGCCGATCCGCGAGCTCGCCGCCGGCCGGCGGCGGCCGCTGATCATCGTCGACGACCTCACCCGGCCCAC
>JAQBPH010000555.1:0-4041 GCA_028287625.1 Chloroflexota bacterium
CGGTGGCCGGCCGGTCCGCGCGTCCCCGGCGGCCGCTCGACCCGCTCGCGCTCGACCCGGCTCGGGGGGAGGACGACGACTTCCTCGACTGGCCCGAGGGGCTGCCCGCCGCGTGGGAGGATGCGCCCCGGCGGGGACGCACGCCGCGCCAGGTACGGTGACGCCGGTGTCAATCACGGAGACCGGCCGCGAGGCATGCGCTGCCGGTTCTGTTCTGGCCGATCCTGACGTGATCTCACGGCATGGAGAGCGAGTCGTCCCGGATCGTTACCTGCCGGACGGTATCGTGTTGATGCCCCCGTTTCAGCCAGGGCACCAACTATCGACCCTCGGTTCCCGGAGTCACCTTTTCCGTGTCGACCATGAGTCGCCGTTTGCGCTCATCCAAGTGTCGTGACGACGCGTGGCGCTGCGTCAGCCCCGCCGGCGCGGAAGCGTCGACCACGGGTCCTCATGGTACACCTGTTCGGGTCGACATCGGGCGGGATTTTCAGCCTGGCGTCAGGTGGTTCTGCCACAACTGGATGCACATCACATTGTTGCCCGCTGCACAGTGCACGGACGGGCCGGCAGCGGTAGGATAGGGCCCCATCGCCACTGGGGGTGATGGTACCGGGGTCACCGGTGCTCTTTTTTGACGTCTGACTCCCGCCCACCGCGCCGTGCAGCAGAAGGATTACGCGGCGCACGTGAACAGGAGACTCCGCCGAATGTTTGCCATCCTCGAAGCCCCCGACGGACCCGCCCTGTGCGTCGGCTACCGCACCCTCGATTCCGCCGTCGCCGCGCTCGACCGCCTGCGCGAGAGCGGCGGCGCATATGACGCCCACGTCGTCGTGGAAACCCCCTCGGAGGACACGCTGTGAGCGCCACCGCCACCCTGGCCCATCCCGATCGGTTGATGATCCGTGAGCATCCGCCGGCGCCGCTCCAGGACGTCGACCTCGCCGTCGAGCAGCTCGCAGCCCTGCTCGCGGGCGCCGACGGAGATCAGCTGGAGGCGCTGGAGGCCGTCGCCCGCGCCGCCCACCGTCTCGCCCGCACCCGCCGCCACGAGGTCCGCCTCGAGGAGGAGCGGCCGGTCCCGATGATGGGGTCGTGGTCGCTCGACAACGGCATGGTGAACGTCGTCCTCGGGGAGAACTAACCCGCGTCGCGCCGGAGCGCGAGCTCCCGGCGCATCTCCTCCAGCCGGTCGGCGACACGGGCCTCGGCGCCGTTGCGCGTGGGCTCGTAATAGCGCCGGCCGGCGAGGGCGTCGGGAAGGTGCTGCTGCTCGACGATTCCGTCGGCATGGTCGTGCGCGTACCGATAGCCGTGACCGAAGCCCAGCTCACGGCCCACCGCGCTCGACGCGTTGCGCAGGTGCAGGGGCACCGGCTGGTGGAGGGTGGCACGGGCGTCCTCGGCCGCCGCCGAGTAGGCGCGCAGCGCGGAGTTGCTCTTCGGCGCGGTGGCGAGATGGATCGCCGCCTCGGCCAGGGGCAGGCGCGCCTCGGGCATCCCCACCAGGTGCGCCGCCTGCTGCGCGGCGACGGCGACGGTGAGCGCCCCGGGATCGGCGAGGCCGACGTCCTCGGCCGCGAGGATCACCAGGCGGCGGGCGACGAACACCGGGTCCTCGCCGGCCTCGAGCATGCGCGCCAGCCAGTACACCGCGGCGTCGGGATCGCTGCCGCGCACCGACTTGATCAGCGCGGAGACCATCCAGTAGTGCTGGTCGCCGGCGCGGTCGCTGACCAGGGTGGGGTGCTGCAGCGCGCCGAGCACCGCCGCACGGTCGACGCGCCGGCGGCCGCCGTCCGGCGGTGTCACCGCGACCGCGATCTCCAGGGCGTCGAGGGCGACCCGCGCGTCGCCTCCGCTCCGTGCCACCAGCTCGTCGAACGCGTCGTCATCCAGCTCGACGCCGAGGCCACCCAGGCCGCGCTCCGAGTCGGTCAGGGCGCGCTCGACGAGGCGGCGCAGGGCCGCGGCGTCGAGCGCCTCCAGGCGCACCACCCGCGCGCGTGAGAGCAGGGCGGCGTTGACCTCGAAGCCCGGGTTCTCGGTGGTGGCGCCGAGCAGGCGCACCAGCCCGCTCTCGACGTGCGGCAGGATCGCGTCCTGCTGCGCCCGGTTGAACCGGTGGATCTCGTCGATGAAGAGCAGCGTCCGGCGCCCGGTGCGCCGCCGCTCGGCGGCGCGGTCGACGATGCGGCGCAGCTCGGCGACGCCGGAGCTGACCGCGCTCACCGCCTCGTAGGCGGAGCCGGTCATCGCGGCGACGATGCCGGCGAGGGTGGTCTTGCCGCTCCCCGGCGGCCCCCAGAGGATGATCGACGGCAGCGTGTCCGTCTCCAGGGCGCGGCGCAGAACCGCCCGGGGACCGACGGCGTGCTCCTGACCGACGAACTCGTCGAGGCTGCGCGGCCGCATCCGGGTGGAGAGCGGGGCGCCCGTCGCCGCCGGCACCGCGGCGGGCGGGTGGTCCTCGCCGCCGGGCACCGCGCCGAAGAGGCCTGGCTGCTCGGTCATGGCGGCGCCATCGTACGCACCGCGGCGGCTCAGGACGGGGCCGGGGTGCCGCCGCTGCCGTTGAGCACCGAGCGCAGCGCCTGGGCGGCGCCCATCATGCCCGCGGCCTCGTAGGGGACGACGATCGTCGAGCCCTCGCTCGAGGCGAACTTGCCCAGGGTGTCGAGCTGGAGGATGGCCACCAGGGTCTGGTCGGGATGCGCCTCGCGGATCGCCCCGTACACCGTCTGGATCGCCTGCGCGCGGCCCTCGGCCTCCAGGATGGCGGCCTGCCGGGAGCCCTCGGCGCGGAGGATCGAGGCCTGCCGGTCTCCCTCGGCCTGCTTGATCAGCGCCTGCCGCTGGCCGTCGGCGATGTTCACCGCCGACTGCTGCTTGCCCTCCGACTGCAGGATGGCGGCGCGCTTCTCCTGGTCGGCGGTCTTCTGCAGCGCCATCGCGAGGAGGATCTGCGCGGGCGGGGTGATGTCCACGATCTCGATCCGGTTGATGCGGATCCCCCACTTGTCGGTCACCGACTCCATCTGCTCCTGCAGCTGGACGTTGATGCGCTCGCGCTGCGACAGCGCCTCGTCGAGGGTGATCGAGCCGAACACGGCGCGCAGCGTGGTGCGCGACAGCTGGTCGATGGCGATGGCGTAGTTGGACACGCTGAAGAGCGCGAGGCGGGCGTCGACCACCTGGCTGAAGATGGTGGCGTTCACCGCCACGGTGACGTTGTCGCGGGTGATCACCTCCTGGCGGTCGCCGGTGCGCGGGGTCTCGCGGATGTCCACGCGGGTGAGGTTGTCGACGAAGGGCAGGATCATCGCGAGCCCCGGCTCGCGCAGCGCCCGGTACTCGCCCAGGCGTTTGACGGCACCGATGTACCCCTGCTGGATGACCCTCACGCTCTGGGACATGACCAGAACCACGAGGAGGAAGACGGCGACGAGGACGATGAGCCCGGCGGTCATGTGAGGTCTCCTGTTCTCCGCCCGGGTCAGCCCGGGGGAAGGGCGGCACGCGGACGCACCACGAGGGTGGTGCCGCGCACCGCAGCGACGGTGACGGTGCTCTGCGGTGGCAGCGGCAGGCCGTTCTCGGCGATGGCCAGCCAGCGCTCGCCGGCGAGCACCGCGTGGCCGGGATGGTGCTCGTCGCCGACGTCGTCGACGGTGAGAGCGGTCTGGCCGACGAGGTCCATCACACCGGGGAGGTGCATGGCGGTGCGGGAGCGCATCATCGCCCGGGCGATCGGCGGACGTGCCCCCACCAGGCCCGCCACGGAGACGGCGCTGAGCGTGATCAGCTGTGCCCAGACGGGGGCGCCGACGGCTGCGACCAGGGCGGCGGCGAGCAGTCCCGCGGCAACGAACACCGCGAAGAACGCGACGGTGAAGGCCTCGATGCCGAGGAGCAGAACGGCGACCAGGATGTAGAACGCGACCACCTTTCACAGCCAGTGTACGGCGGGTCGGCGCGATCTGACGGCCGGTTCACGATCTGGACGCCGGCCTCCCCGGTCCCACCCGGCCGCCGGCC
>JAQBPH010000564.1:0-4991 GCA_028287625.1 Chloroflexota bacterium
ACGGTCGCCGGCCACGCTGACGCCGACGTCCCCGGGGGCGCACGCGGGGGGACCGGCCTGCCCGGCGGCCGGGGCGGCCGTCGACCGTCCCGGAGCCGCCGTGGTGGGGACCGGTGGGGCCGCGCCCTGCAGCGGCGTCCCCTCGGCCGGCCGGTTGGTGGCCGGCGGGGGCTGAGCCCGCTGCGGGTGCGTCCCCACCGATCCGATCAGGAGGGTGGCCGCCACCCCCAGCAGCAGGCCACCCGCCACGGTGATCGTCCAGCGGAGCCGACGCGCACGTCTACTCGACGACGAGGGTCCCCCTCATGAACGGGTGGTTCTGGCACGTGAAGTAGTACGTGCCGGGGGAGAGCCTGTCGACGCCGTGCACGGTGTGCACGTACGTCCAGTCGACGAGCCCGCTGGCGAAGCGGGGATAGGCACAGTTGCCGTGTCCCGCGTTGTTGCCGGTGAACGGCGGCGCGGAGCAGTCCTTGACCACCTCGTCCAGGCTGTGCCCGGGATTGCCGAACAGCGGGTCGTAGTTGCCGAAGGTGAAGTTGTGGCCCTGCTTGACGTGCACGGTCGACGGCACGTACTCCCAGTTGACCACGAAGACGTCCGCGGGATGGTTCTGGACGCCGCCGTCGGCGTGCGCACGCTGGGCACCGGGAGCGCCGGCGAGGAGGCCGGCGGCGACCATCGTCGCGGCCACGGCGGCACCGCCGAACCGTGCTCGAAGAGATCTCATCGCACTCACCCCACCGTGACCGACGTGAAGGTGACCTTTCCGACCTCGAACGGCCGGCTGCCCCAGATCCCGACCGGCTGCGACGGCAGGCAGCCGGCGTGGACCTGCAGGCCGAAGATGGTGGTCATGGTCTCGCCCGGCTGCGGGACGCCGAAGAGCGGGATGGTGACGGTGCCGCTGGAGGCCGTCCTCTGCCCGAGGACGGCTCCGTGGCCGAGCGCGCCGCTCTTCGAGCCGACGACGTCGACGTTGAGCACCACCGTGTCCATCCACGAGCCGTCCTTGTAGGCGACGGCCACGGAGCGGACCCCGTCGGCGGGCTGGCTGCTCTCCAGGGTCGCCATGGGACCCTGGCCGGCGCAGTTCACCGCCGCCGCCTGGCGGACGTTGAGCTGGAGGATCGACACCTCTCCGGTGCCGGGATTGGCCGAGGTCTGGGTGAACTGGTCACCCTGCTTGGGCCCCGCCTGGAAGGGCGGTCCGCCGCCGGCGGCCTGGGCGGGGATGGCCATCACCGCCCCCACCACGCCCGCGGCAAGCGCGGTCAGAACTCGTCTCATGGAAGTCGCTCCCCCTCCTACCACGGGTAGTCGGTCTTCACGAAGTTGAAGAACTCGCGACGGGTGCGCGGGCCGGCGATGATGTTGGAGCGGAGCGGCATCTGCTCCCTCGGGGTCATCGGGTTGATCAGGTAGGCGTCGCGCATCCTCTGGACCTCGTCGCAGCTGATCGCGCCCCGGGTGGCGTCCGGATCGACGCCGTACGCCTCGGCGGCGTTGCGGCCGAAGATGCCGTTGCGGATGCTGCGCTCGGGATGGGCGCGCAGGTCGGTGGGCCAGCCGTGCACGTTGGGATGCCCGGTGGTCGGGTAGCTGGCGCCGCTCATCGCGTTCCTGGTCGGGTCCCAGCGGTCGCCGTCGAGGCCGTAGGGAAGGTTGTAGAGCGCCTTGGCCTCGTCGCTGAACTGCAGGGCGCGCAGCATCACGAACTGCGGCTGCGGCGAGCCGTACCAGATGCAGTCGGTGCCGAGCACGATGCGCCGCGGGCCGACGTACTTGATCAGCTTGCCGAGCATGTGCGCGGACTGGTCGGCGTCGCGCATCACCCCCCACCAGGCGGTGCCCAGCTCGGCGTACATGTTCACGGTGTTGCCGTGCTGCAGGCCGGGCGGGACGAAGCGGGTGGCGTCCCAGCCGTTCTCGCGCAGGCTCTTGATGAAGGCGTCGACGCCGCGGTTCGACGAGTTGACGTTGTCGTCGCCGGCGTAGGCCCTCTGGTACTCGCCGTCGTAGCCGGAGTGATAGCAGTAGAAGGTGATGTCGGGGAACTGGCGGCCGATCGGGCCCATGTCGCGCGGCGAGAAGTGCGCCGAGTCGAAGGTGCCGTTGAAGGCCAGGCCCTTGTGGGTGCAGATCACCGGCGGCCGCGCCCCCGGCTGCTTGGCGAGCTGCCGGATGTGGTTGACCACCGACATCCCGAGCTCGTCGTCGAACCACCAGCCGTTGATGGTGGGCACGGGGTCGCCCCAGCCGCAGTAGAGCTTCCAGCCGCGGACGTCGGCGCTGCGGTTGGTCCGGGTCATCCACTCGTAGTCCTCGGCCTGGTGCATCGGCACCTGCCCCTGGCCCAGGTAGCCGCGGTTGGGCTGGGTGAAGGCGTGGATGAGGCACCGCTCCGACTTGGTGATCCCGTTGATGATGTCGCGGGTCTCGGTCGCGAACTTCATCGGGGTGATGTTGGTCTCGTCGGGGAGGTTGGGGAGAGCGGTCAGCAGCACCACGTCGGCCGAGGAGTTCAGGAACGACTCCCGGTAGAACATGGTCCGGCCGAGGTTCTCCATCTTGTCGACCTCACCGCCGCCGAGACCGCGGGCCCTGCCCTCCTGCATGCCGGGAGGACCGCCGATCGCGGGCGTCGTCCAGACGGTGAGGAACCACTCGAAGTCGGGCTGCTGGACGCGCCACTTGCCCGCCGAGTCGAGGCAGTGCCCCTGGGTGTCCATGATGAACTCGCCCGGGAGGTTCGCCAGCTGCGAGCCCGGGTTCTCCAGGTCGCAGGCGTTGCCGGGGCCGATGGGAAGGGCGGTGGGGTTGAAGTTGAAGCGGCCCCACCGCCCTCCGGTCACCTGGTCGATCGCCCACACTCCCACCGAGAAGGCGGCGGCGGTGCGCACGAAGTCGCGGCGGCTCATGCCGAACCTGCGCCGCAGCTCCTCGATCTTGCTGTTCTGGAGCTCCATGATCCGCAGCTCGTTCTGCGAGGGCTCCTTGGGGATGAACTCGCCGTTCGACGCGGGCATGACGTCGATCGGCGGGGTCTCGGGAATGTCCGGCCAGTGCCGTCTCCAGGGAATGGGCATCGCCTGATCCTCATTGGGCAGCCCGGCCGCCCTGGGGGTGGCGGCCGGCTGGCTGCGGCCAGTGGAGCAGAGCCGGCGGCCCGCTCATAAGGGGGGAGTTTTCAGATGGTGAAGTGGGCGTCTGGTGCGCTCAGAGGGCGCTCATGGCCAGTGCGCGCGACACCCGGGCTGCGGTGCGGCGCAGGGTGTCGCCGCCCTCCTCGAGCGCCCGCAGCCGGTTCACCGGCATGGAGAGTGCCACCGCCCCCACCACGGAGCCGTCGCTCACCGGCGCGGCGGCGCAGGCGGTGCCGAGGGCGTACTCCTGGCGGTCCATGATCACGCCGTCGGTCCCGTCGGCCTGGAGCTCGCGGAGCAGCCGGCCCCGGTCGGTGATGGTGTGCGGGGTGAGGTCGGCCAGCTGGTGGCGCGCCAGGTAGTCGCTGCGCGCCTCGGCATCGAGCGAGGCGAGCACACTCTTGCCGAGCGCGGTGGCGTGACCCGCGTCGTGGAAGCCGACCCAGAGGTCGACCCGCGGGGTGGTGGGGCCGTCGAGGATCTCGCGGACCACGATCTCGCCGTCCTCGTAGAGGCAGAGGTAGGCGGCCGCCCTGACCTCGTCTCGGAGCGCCGCCAGCGCCGGGCGGATGCGGCTGAGCGCGGCCTGGTGGCGACTGAGGGCGAGCAGGCTGGCGACCCGGTCGCTGAGGACGTAGGAGCCGTCGGGGAGGCGCACCACGTAGCCCTCGAAGACCAGGGTGCGGAGCAGGTGGTAGGCGGTGCCGAGCTGGACGCCCGCCTCGCGCGCCAGCAGCTTCGCCGGGGCGCCGTTGGGGTGGTTGCAGACCGCCTCCATCAGGTGGAGGGCCCGCTGCACCGACCCGATCAGGGTGGGCGCGCGTGGCTCCCCACCGGTCTCGCCGGCCGGCTGGGCCATCACCCCCACGGATCGCACCGAAGGTGTGCGCGAACCATCGCGGGAACCACCATCGCCTCACACCATCCTCGCCCACGTCCGCCAAACGGTCATCTCCGGACAACCGTGGCGCTTTCGGCGGATGCTAGGACTCGGGTCCACCCCCGTCTACCTGCGGATGCAGGTTTCGCGTCCTCCAACGCGGCGGCACCGGGGGCGGTCGCGGGCGGCCACTATTGATGGGGTGATCGAAACCCGCGCCTGCGACCGCTGCTACCCGGGCATCGCCTCGCCGCCGGACGCCCCGATGCGCTGGGTGACCTGCGTGGACCCGACCCCGGACGAGGTCGAGGAGCTGGCCCGCGCCTTCCACATCCACCCGCTGGCGGTCGAGGACATCCAGACCCGTAACCAGCGACCCAAGCTCGACCGCTACGGCGACCAGCTCTTCGTGGTGCTCTTCGCCGCGGTGCGGCAGGGCGACACCGCCCACGTGCACCTCAGCGAGGTCCACGTGCTGGCCGGCCCCGACTACCTGGTCACGGTCACCGACGGGGAGATCCCGGTGATCAGCGACCTGGCCACGCTCTGCGGCCGGCGTGACGACATCCTCGCCTCGGGGCCGGGCCGCCTCTTCTACCGGCTCTGCGACGCCGTCATCGACTCCTACTTCCCCGTCCTCGACGAGCTCAACGGAGCCATCGACGACCTGGAGACGGCGATCATCGAGCGCGCCGACCAGGAGACCATCCGGGACATCTTCGACATCAAGCGCGAGCTCAGCGTGATGCGCCGGGTGCTCGGCCCGCAGCGCGACCTGATCCAGGGCCTGGCGGGTCCGCACGGCCCGCTCCTCGGCGAGGAGGCGCAGCTCTACCTCCGCGACGTCTACGACCACGCGGTGCGCATCGTCGAGCAGGTCGACGCCTACCGCGACGTCGTCAGCAGCGCCCTCGACGTCTACCTCTCGTCGGTGTCGAACCGGCTCGGCGAGCAGACCAAGCGGC
>JAQBPH010000311.1:0-3195 GCA_028287625.1 Chloroflexota bacterium
GCGGCGGCGTGGGCGTCGGCGAGCCAGAAGTGGAAGGGTACGATCGCCGCCTTGACGAGGAAGCCGACGGTGATCAGCACGAAGGCGACCACGACCACCGCGTCCAGCCGGCCGGTGAGCGTCTGACCGATCTGGGCGAGGTTCAGCGCGCCGGTGCGCGCGTAGGCGAGGCCGATGCCGGTGAGGACGAGGTAGGCGCCGACACTGTTGCTGATGGCGAAGTTCAGCGCTCCCTGCACCGGGCCCTGCTCCTCGATGCGATAGGCGGTGAGCGCATACGCGGTCACGCTCATGAGCTCGAAGAACACAAAGAGGTCGAAGAGGTCGCCGGTGAGGCTGAAGCCCACCATCGCCGAGCAGAAGGCGAGCATGAGCACGTGGTAGAGGGTGCCCACGGTCTCGAAGTAGCGCCAGGTGAACAGCAGTGCCGCGGTCACCAGCAGCGCGGCGAGGGTGGCCATCGCCGCCCCCGCCTGGTCGACGGCGAAGTCGATGCCGATGGCGCATGCGACCGCACCGCAGGGGCCGCCGTGGCGCGGCCCCCAGCCCCCGAACCAGTACACCTCGGTGCCGGAGCCGGCATGGACGAGCAGCGCCACGCAGAGGCCGGTGACGGCGGCGGCGACCAGGATCGCACCGGCGTCGAGGATGCGCCGGCGGTGGAGCACGCCGGACAGCGGCACCAGCACGGCGGCGGCGAGGAGCGGGAGCGCCATCGCCACCGGCGCCAGCGCGCTCATTCGCGCATCGAGCGCAGCTCTCGCGGATCGAGGGTGCCGAAGCGCTTGTGCGCCTGCAGCGCGAAGGCCAGGAGCATGGCGGTGGCGGTCGCCTCGACGACCACGTCGGTCAGGGTCATCGCCTGGACCACCGGGTCGACCGCCGGGGTCGTCGGTGGCACCGAGACGAACACCGGAGGCACCGCGCCGGTGCGGTAGCCGATGGCGAGCAGCAGGACGTAGGTGGACGACTGCACCACCACCAGGCAGACGATGAGGTGGACGAGGTGGCGGCTGGTGACGATGCCGTAGATGCCGGCGATCAGCAGCCAGGCGGCGACCGCGTAGGCGAGGCTCACCGGTGCCGCTCCGCTCCGCGGATCTCCAGCGCCTGCTCCAGGAACTCGGTGGCGATCAGCACCACCGAGGCGCCCACCTCGAGCCCGATCAGCGCGCTGATCAGCGTGATCGTGCCCCCGGAGAGCAGCGTCCCGGTGGTCCCCAGCGGCAGCACGTCGGCGAGGAACGCCGCGCCGCTCAGCACCCCCGCGAGGCCCACGAGCACGAAGCCCCCCGCGCCGAGCGCCTCGGCGAGCTCGACCAGCGTGACCGGTCCGATGCGCCGCATCCGGCGGTAGCTGCCCGCCAGGTAGACCAGCAGCAGCGCGGTGGCGAGGATCACACCGCCCTGAAAGCCTCCGCCCGGCGAGAGCTGTCCGTGGGCGGCGATGTAGATGCCGAGCAGGACCACCGGTGCGACCATGAGCAGGCTGACCATCCTCACCGCGTCGCTGGTGCGCGGCGGGCGGCGGCCGCGGGCCTCGTCGGCGTCCTCCTCCCCGCCCCCGGCGGTCTCGCGCTCGCGCTCCTCCCGACCGCGCCGGAGAACCACGGCGACTCCGGCGGCGGAGACGAAGAGGATGAACTCCTCGCCGAGGGTGTCGAGGGCGCGGTAGTCGAAGTTCACCGCGGTGACCATGTCGGTGACGTGGCGCTCGGCCACACCGGCGGCGTTGATGACGTCCCCGTAGGGACCGCGGTAGTGACCGAAGCCGGGGAGCCCGTGCAGCGCGCAGAGGTAGAGCGCCGCCAGCCCGGCGAGGCCCGCGAACAGCACGACCGTCCGCACCCGCGGGCTCACTCCTCCGACCTCCGCACCTTGGCGAGGGTCAGGAGGATCATCAGCGGCAGGGCGACGGCGCCGACCACCAGCGAGCTGAGGGCGACGTCCGGCGCCGCCACCGCGAAGAAGAGGACGCTGAGCACCAGCCCGTAGAGGCTCACCATCACCGCCTGGCGGGCCGGTTGCCGGGAGAGCACCACCAGGGTGCCGACCAGCGCGACCAGCACCAGCGCGACGTCCTGCACCGCCGTCATCGGGTCGGCTCGGTGTCGCCGGCGTCGCCGGCCACCCAGTGGCCGCGCTCGCGGATGGCCGCCACCCGGGCGGTGGCGTGGGTGAGCACCGGGCCGGTGATCCACAGCACCACGACCACGAGCATCGCCTTGATGCCCAGCGGCGAGAGCCCCTCCTGGGTCACCACGGCGGCGGCCACCAGCGGCGGCGCCACCATCGCGGCCGGTCCCACCAGGTGGATCCGGTCGTACACGGTGGGGGCGGTGGCGACGCCGGCGGCGCAGAGCACCACGACGACCGCGGCCATGGCCAGCAGCGCCGCGACGGCGACGCCATGGGCGGTCAAATCCAGCGCTCCAGGAAGCGCACGAAGACCAGCCCCGACCCGAGGCTCAGCATCGCCAGCACCACGGCGAGGTCGGCGACGGCGGGGTCGCCGTACGCCTCGGCGAGCAGCAGCATCAGCAGGATGACGACGACACCGCCGAGCTCCAGCGCGACCACACCGTCCATCTCGGGCCGGCGCCAGATCACCAGCGCGACCGGGAGCAGCGCGGCGAGCAGCACCGAGGCCGCGGCGGTCCAGGCGGTCATCGCGGGCGCACCAGGTGATGGACCACGATCTCGCCCCGCCGCGGGTCGTATCCCAGGGCCACGGTGTTGGGGGCGAGGGAGGTGCGAAGGAGCACCGCGGCGCGGCGCCCGGCCGCCCCGGGATCGCCGGCCTCGGACCCCGCGGGCAGGACGCCGAAGCCGCCGTCGAGGCGGCGAACCCCGAGGACGTGCAGGAGCGTGGCGTGCAGCACCACCACGGTGTCGTGGACCACCTGGAGCGGCAGCCGCCACGCATCCGCCGGCGAGATCCGCGACGGCCGCAGCACCACGTACGAGCGGCAGGCGAGACCGCCCGACACCGCGGCGATCAGCGCCGCCGCGGAGCCGGCCATCAGCTCGGGCGGATCGAAGTTGTCGACGAGAAGCAGCCAGAGACCGAGCAGGACCGCCCAGCCGGCCAGCGCCACCGCCGCGACCTCGGCTCGCCGGCGACCCCCGCGCCCGCCCATCACCTTACATTCCGGTAGGGATCGTTCGATGCATGCCAGCGATCATATTAGACGA
>JAQBPH010000316.1:0-2662 GCA_028287625.1 Chloroflexota bacterium
GGGCTTTGGTCACGGGACGCCCAGGGACATCACAGGTTGTGCTGCCCAAGGTGCCATCACGTCTCGGGGCGTCGAGACCAAGGCGCGGCCCGCGCGGGTTGGGAGACTCCCCGTCCGGCCGTCCAGGGTCACCCTACCCCTCCAGCGCGCCGTCGCCGGCACCGCGCCGCAGCGGGAGGGGCGGCGGGGAACCCACCCGTACCGGCTGCCCGACCCGGGGTGCCCATCGGCGTGGAGGTCGCGCTGTCACTCGCAGTGTGCGCGGCGCTCTGCGTGGCCGGCCAGCGTCGATCCCAGCGGTCGCCTCGCTGACGGTCGCAGTCCCGCGCCGCTCGAGTGCGGTACCGAGCGGTCGCCCCCTCCACCTCGTTTCCGAAAGAGACGCGAGAGCCATTGTCCATCGTCTGCGCAGTGGTGATCAGGATCCGTCCCGTACGCGCCAGCCGATTGTGCTGATTCACCGCGCGTCAGCCTGACTTTACCTCGTCGATTATTGCGCAAGTCTGCATTGGATCCCGTTGTCGGACAGAGGCAAAACGATGCAAACTGCCGGACCTGACCTTAACCATTCGCTCGCGACGCGTCACTCGCATCTGCCTTGTCGCATACCCCTGTACAGGCGCGCGAGGGTCTGATATAACCCAACACTCGTACAGCCGTGGGAGCGAGCCCGGTCGGGGGACGGGCCTGTTCACTGGTCACGGACACCCCTTGCCTTCTGTGACGCAAGACACATGACCGAGGAGCGTACGCGCGCCCATGCCACCCTTCGAACTGCCGTCGTTCTACATGCCCCACCCGGCCCGGTTGAACCCCAACCTGGAGTCGGCGCGAGAGCACAGCAAGGCGTGGGCCCGTGAGATGGGCATCCTCGGGTCGCCGGCGGACACACCGGCCTCGAGGATCTGGGACGAGCCCACCTTCGACGCCCACGACTACGCTCTGCTGTGCGCCTACACCCATCCCGACTGTCCCGCTCCAGAGCTCGACCTGATCACCGACTGGTACGTCTGGGTGTTCTTCTTCGATGACCACTTCCTGGAGACCTTCAAGCGCAGCGGCGATCGGACAGGGGCAAAGAGGTATCTCGACCGGCTGTCGCAGTTCATGCCTCTGGAGCCGCCCGCCGCACCGCCGGCGCCGACCAACCCGGTGGAGGCCGGCCTGGGAGACCTGTGGGCTCGCACCGCGTCCCCGCTGTCTCCGCACTGGCGGCGCCGCTTCGCCGACACCACCCGCGATCTCCTGAACGAGTCGCTGTGGGAGCTCGCCAACATCAACCACGCCAGGGTGGCCAACCCCATCGAGTACGTCGAGATGCGTCGCAAGGTCGGTGGCGCGCCCTGGTCGGCGTGCCTGGTCGAGCACGCCGTCGCGGCCGAGATCCCGCAGCTGATCGCTGCGACACGGCCGATCCGGGTGCTGACCGACACCTTCGCCGACGCGGTGCACCTGCGCAACGACATCTTCTCCTACCAGCGGGAGACCGAGCAGGAGGGCGAGATCAACAACTGCGTGCTGGTGACCGAGCGGTTCTTCGGCATCGACACCCAGCGCGCGGCCGACCTCGTCAACGACCTGCTGACCTCGCGTCTGCACCTGTTCGAGAACACCGTCCTCACCGAGCTGCCTCCGCTCTTCGAGGACCACGGCCTGGACCCGCTGTCCCGCCTCAGCGTCCTGGCCTACGTCAGGGGGCTGCAGGACTGGCAGTCCGGCGGTCACGAGTGGCACAAGCGGTCGAGCCGCTACATGAACAGGGGAGCGACCGCCTCCGGGGTGCGGGTGGGCCTGCTCGGCGGGCCCACCGGGCTCGGAACCTCGAGCGCGCGCATTCGCCTCTCGGCGCAGACGCTCGGGCTGCAGGGACTCCGGAGCTTCACCCACGTCCCGTACCGGGCGGTGGGCCCGCTGGCCCTTCCCGAGTTCTCCATGCCCTTCCCGACGCGACTGAGCCCCCACCTGGACCGGGCCCGCCACCACTGCACGGAGTGGACGCGCCGGATGGGCATGTTCGGCCCGATACCGGGGGCTTCCGGCTTCGCTCTCTGGGACGAGCACGAGCTCGTCGGCTTCGATTTCCCGCTCTGCGCTGCGGCCATCCATCCCGACGCATCCGGCCCTGAGCTGGACCTGTCGTCGGCCTGGCTCACCTGGGGGACGTATGCCGACGACTACTTCCCCATGGTGTTCGGAAACACCCGGGACATGGCGGGAGCGAAGGTGTTCAACGCCCGCCTCTCGGCGTTCATGCCCCTCGACCTGAGCCCGATTCCGCCGCCGGTCAACGCGGTGGAGCGCGGCCTCGCCGACCTGTGGTCGCGCACCGCCTCGCCGATGCCGTCGAACGCCAGGCGCCGCGTCCGCCGCGCCGTCGAGGACATGACCGGCAGCTGGCTCTGGGAGCTCGCCAACCACATCCAGCATCGGATTCCCGACCCGGTCGACTACGTGGAGATGCGTCGCATGACGTTCGGGTCGGATCTCACCAGGACCCTGCGCCAGCTGACCCCCGGCCGGGAGATTCCGTCCGCGATCGGCCGCACCCGGCCGATGTGGGAGCTGGTGAACTCGGCCGCGGACTTCGCCTGCCTCACCAACGACATCTTCTCCTACCGCAAGGAGGTGGAGGTCGAGGGTGAGCTCCACAATGGCGTGCTGG
>JAQBPH010000321.1:0-18854 GCA_028287625.1 Chloroflexota bacterium
GCTCCAGTACTCCTTCAACGTGTCTAATGGTGAGCATCATCATGAGATTGGCCTGAGACTGAGCCTCCCAGTAAGTGTTCGGCGGATACTTCGTGCGTTCCGCGAGCCATCGGCGTATCGCATCGTCTACCAGATCAGCAGCCCGAAGAATCTCTGCAGTCGGAGGCCGCAGTATCGACACCTTGTAACTCTGACCTCTATGCCTAGTTTCGCATCAGCCCAACATTCGAACTTCATCACGCCGCTAACTAACTAACTGTGGCGGGCGGCCGCACCCTCAGATTCAAGATCGGCGAGCTCGGCGGGGCCACGTCCTGTCAAGTGGTGTATGGGGATCCGTCGCCATCCTGCGGTTAGGCATGTTCACGAGGCCTCGGCGAGGGGTAGACCCTCCAGGGTTGTGGATGAGTTGCGCGCCTTGAGCAGGGAGTCGGCGCTCATATAGCGGCGGGCGACCGCCCACTCGTCGTTCTGCTCGGCGAGCGAGGCACCGACCAGGCGGATGATGGCGTCGCGGTTGGGGAAGATGCCGACGACGTCGGTGCGGCGGCGGATCTCCTTGTTGAGGCGCTCCTGGGGGTTGTTCGACCAGATCTGGCGCCAGTGCTCGGTGGGGAAGGCGGTGAAGGCGAGCAGGTCGGGGGCAGCGTCGGCGAGCATCGCCGTGGCCTGGGGGAAGCGCTCCTCGAGCTGGGCCAGGACGCGGGCGTGCTGATCCCACACCGAGGCGGCGTCGGGCTGTTCGAAGACCGAGCGCACCAGCGTGGCCACCATGGGCTGGGCGGAGCGGCCTCCAGGGCCGCGCGCAGATCGAGATCCGGGTCCATGAGGGAGGCGTGGGAAGAACGGTCCCCGGAGGGGTGGGCGAACAAGTGTCCGCTACGCTACCGCGCTGCCAGACCCGACTGCAACGCCGCTATCCAAGTACTGCAGGATCTCTGCACCGAGAGTGAGCGGGCACGATCGGGGAGGCCCTGCGTCTGCTCGAGTGGCTGACACAGCCCTAGTCGATCAGGCCCGCCGATCGCGCGGCCGCGGCGGCGAGCTCGATGGGCTCGAGGTCGTCGACGCCGTACAGGGTGAAGGTCACCCCGTCGAACCCGGCATCGACGAACGCACGCATCCTCTCGGCCACCTGGTCCGGAGTTCCCACGGGGAGCGCGCGTGCCAGCTGCTCGACGCCCACTCCGCGCATCGCCGGGGGCGGCGACGCGGCGAGCGACTCCAGCCGGCGGCGAACGCCCGCCTCGGTCTCATCGATCACCATGATGCCGATGGTGGCGGTCTTCACGATGTCCGCCATGTCGCGGCCCTCGGCCTCACAGTGCTGGGCCAGGATGTCCAGCTTGCGCCGCGCCTCGGCCAGGCCATCCTGCCCCTCGCCGGCCGCCCAGCCGAAGATGTTGCAGAGATCGGCGTGCCGGGCCACGAGTCGCAGGGTGCGCCGCTCGCCGCTTCCACCGATCAGGATCGGCACTCGCGCGCGCACCGGCCTCGGGACGTTGAACGCGCCCTCGACGCGGTAGTGGCGGCCCTCGTACGTGGCGGTGGGGTTGTCGAACATCGCGCGGCAGATGCGCACCGCCTCCTCGAGCCGGTCCATGCGCTCACCGATCGGTGGGAACGCGAAGCCGTAGGCGCGGCTCTCCTCCTCATTCCATGCCGCGCCGATGCCGAGCATCGCGCGCCCCCCGGAGATGACATCGAGCGTCGTCACCGCCTTCGCCAGCTGCGCCGGGTTGCGGTAGATGACGCCGGTGACGAGGGTGTAGAGCTGGATGCGCCGGGTGCGCGCGGCGAGGGCGCCGAGCGTCGTATACGCCTCGAGCATCGGTTCGTCGGGCCGGCCGATGGGCGCGATCTGATGGAAGTGGTCCATCACCGACAGAGCGGTGAACCCGCTGCGATCGGCGGTCTCGGCCACCTCGGCGAGCCGCGGGAAGAATCCCGCGCCCTCGAACCCGGGGAAGGTGAAGGAGGAGACATGCAGTCCCACGAACGGTGTCGTCATAGCCCCTAACCGTATGACTTCGAGCACGCTCGAAGTCAAGTACGCCGTATCAGCCGGCTGACCGCTGATACGCCAGGTCCGAGGCGCTGAGACCCTCGAGGGTCATGCGAACTTTCCTCGGGCGCGCTCTCACATCGTGTGTGCCGCTGCTCTCCTGGGCCCCGATCGGGAATATGCGCTCGGGTCCTTGGCGGCCACCGTGGCGCGGTGACCGGTGATCCCCATCCACTTGACCGGATTTGCCGGTCGCCATATCATAGGAGCATGAATCGTGATGCTCTCTTCGGGTCTCAGCACCTCCCCCTCGTGCTCAGCGTCCTCACCGCGGCTCCGGGGCGTGAGTTCGGCGTCCGCGAGCTCATGGCCCAGCTCCATACCGGCAAGGACAACGTCCAGCGTGCGCTGTCTCGAGCGGTCGCCAGCGGGGTGGTGAGCCGGCGGGTCACAGCCCAGGGGCATCGCTTCACGGCCGCGACCGACTCGCCCATCTACCCCGAGCTCAAGCTCCTGCTCTCCAAGAGCCACGGGCTCGGCAAGATCCTCGCCGACCACTTCGGCGACCGGATCCGGCTCGCCTATCTCTTCGGGTCGGCGGCCACCGCGACCGACACCGCCGACAGTGACATCGACCTGGTGGTGGTCGGCGAGCCGAGCCTCGATGAGCTGTACGACGCCGTCCTCGACTTCCAGCGTCAGGTGGGCAGGTCCATCAGCGTCCTGGCTCTGAGCGCCGAGGAGTGGGAGATCGCCCGGCACGACGACCCGTTCCTGCGGGTGGTGGAGAGTGGGCCCCGCGCCATCCTTGTCGCGTCGCCAGAACTGCGCGCCGCGTGAATGCCGAGGAGCGGCGCACAGCGCTCGTACGGCTCTCCACGTCGGCGGACCTGGCCGGGTTTCGGCCCCAGCCGGGCGCCGACCAACTCGTCGACGCGTACCTCGACCACGCGCACGACTGCCTCGATATCGTCCGCGCGCGCACCCACTGGCGAGTCACGCTCGAGTTCAGTTATCAGGCCGCCTGCCTTGCGGCGGACGCGATCCTCGCCGCCATGGGCTACCGGACGGCAGCCGTCGAGCGGGCGCACCTCGGACGCGTGCAGGTGGCCTTGGAGGCGTGCAACGTCTGCGGGATCGACGTCGCTGACGCCGGGCGCCGGTTGGAGGGTCAGGCGATCGGCCTGCGCAACCGGGTGCACTACCCGAAGTCCGCCGCTCTGCGCATCCCGCTCGACACGGTGGAGCAGCTCGCCGCCGATCTCGAGGTTCTCCTCCCGGCGTTCGCCGAGGCTGCGTGGGCCCTACAGGGTCGCGCCGTCCCCCGCGGCGGGGGCGCCGAGCGCTTCGCGGCCCCGCCGGACTCGGTCACCATCCCGCCCGCCGGCTGAGCTGCCCGACGATCGCGCCGGCGCGGCGGCCGATGGGCGGATCTGATCTCTGCGCTCCCCCTGTGCCCCGCACCTGATCAGATAAAGGGCCTACCGATCGGTCCGTACTCGAATGAGCACCCATACTTTGGGAGCAGGGAGTCCCCAGTTCAACGTTATGTGGATAGAACAGAGATCAAGGCTGCTGAGCCGATACCAAGAAGAGCAAGCTTTCCTCTGTTCATTTCCATCACCTTAGTACCGAATCTAGATGACGTACGCTAGGACAGTCCGGTAGAAGTAAGCGCGTTGTGTAGATACGCTCCTGCCGCTGCACAAGTCCCGCCTTCACATTGAGTAGGTATGCCTCTTCCAGCAGTGACGACGCTTCGTCTATCTCTCCGAGTAGGGTGTAGCTGCGCGCAATGTCTACCATTGATGAGGTCTGCCATAGAGGGTTTCCGATGAGAACCTTGGAGGAAGTGTCTATTGCTTCTCTATGGAGATTCAGCCTTGCCAGCACGCCTCCTCTGGCGCTGTGCGACCACTTGCGAATCTTCCATGCCCCATCCGCAACAGAGACGACGTCGAGGGCGGGGGTAGCTTGCTCGTATTCCCACTCCGCGGCATCAAGCTCCATATGGGCGGCACGGGTGTCTCCGAAAGCTGCATATTCCCATGCCAGGTTGTAGCGAACGATGGAGCGCAGAATAGGGGGTGATGTTGCATCCGTTATCTGTAGGGCGGCCGTCAGAAGACGCACCGCCTCCGTACTGCCAGCTTCTATCGCATGGGCTTCCTGTGAAATGTGCTGCGACTTGAGAACGTACACCTGAGCGCGTACAACTGGGTCACTACCGGCCACTGCGTGAGTGTCTGCAACCTTGAGCAGTAAATCGGTTTCTGCGCCCGACGACCACCAAGCGGCATAAGCACCTACTAGGGCAGTCAATCCGGCGGTACGGTGAAGCTGCTTCCTCGCTCTCCACCCAGCAACAGAGATTAGCCGTTCGTATTGGTTTAGTTGTGCGTGGGCTTCCCGAAGGATATCGGAGGCGTGGGTTCCGTGAGCCCTCTGAGCTAGGCTCCGAGCTTCCTCATGGAGAGCTTCCAAGGCGTCAGGAGGGAAGTCGCGCATCAGCGAAACCGGGAAGTGAGCGCCCACCACGAAGAGACCAAGGGAGGAAAGGAACTCGCGACGGGTAGGGTCCATAACGGCATCGTACGGATGATGGCTCTATCGAAGACTTGAGGTCAACCCGCTGACCGAAAGGTCAGGTCGTGATGGCAACCCCTGTCCGCGCAACAGCCGCCAAGGTTGAAACCTTGTTGATTTCCGCCTTTCGTCTACAGACACGTACCCACCCTGGGTGGGGTGGGGTCGAGCAGCTTCCGCACCTGCCGCCCATCTGCCGCTACTCGGTGAGGTTCGGGACGATGACCTGCAGGCCGGTGACACGCTCGAAGTGACGAACGTTGGCGGTCGCGACACGCCAACCGCTGGCGATCGCAGTGGCGGCGACCAGGCGGTCGTGAGGACCGATGTCGCCACCAGACGTGACCAGTTGAGCCCAGAGGCGCGCGTGTGCCCGGGCGCAGAGCAGGTTGAACGGCAGGGGCGGAAACGCCAGGAGCACCGCTTCAACAAACGCGTCCCTTCGGGCGCGATGCTGGGGACTTGCACGATGCACGCCATGCAGCAGCTCCGATGCCGTGATGGCCGCGATACCGACGTCCTCGTTATTACCGAGTTCGCGTCGAAGGCGTGCCCCGACCTCGGGCATGGCCCGGTCAGCGGGAAGGCGGCTCAACTCGCGCTCAAGTTGACCGAAGACCGTAGTGTCTAGGAGGGTGCCCAAGGATCCTCGGGCATAGGGCCGATGGCGTCGAGGACCACTCCCATGTCGCCGCCGAAGTCGGGATCGGGAAGCGGGGCGCCAGCGAGGATCGCGAGTGCCTCGCGGAGTGGACGGCCTCTGCGCGCCGGCCCCGAGGCTCTCGCGTGATCCTCAGGGTTGACGAGCACATAGACAGGGCGCTCACGGTTGAGGACCACGACCTCCTCGTGACGGGCCAGGGCCTCACGGGCGCGGCGGGGGATCCGGACGTCGTCGGCGTTGATCGCGGTCACAGCAAGGCAAGAATAGCACGTTCCGTACGGAATCGAGCGGTAGCGTACGCTATGCCACCAGCTCGCCCGGGGGACCAGCAGGCGTGGCTTGCGACCTCGCCTCGAGGGTGGACGCTCGTCGGGCTTACGTGCATGAGGCTGAGCTCATCATCGCTGAGGGTGGCGATCCGGCCGCGCCAGGTGGGGCGGTGACCAACCGCCGGAGTCTCCACCAAAGTCAGGGCGCTCCAGGGCGCGCATCGACAGTGCACTCCGGCGTGACGACCGCTGGTCAGCACACTCGAGCGGGCCGTGCGCACTTTGCCCGCACAGAGCGGCCACTGACCGAGCCGCTCGGGTCCGTGGACCTCGACGGCAACGCAGGACCTCATTCCGTCAACCTCCCGCACCTTCACCACCCAAGCCACCCGAGTTCCACGCAGATGACGAGCGTGATGACAGGCTAGGCTGACCTGCGCCGCGCGGCGCGCCGCGCGGCGCGCGGTGGTCCCGACCCTGCCCCTGACTGCTGCATGATCGCGGTCCGCATCTCGTCCACCAAGGCGAGCAACCGCTCATGGTCGAGTGGTTGGACTGTTCCCCGCTGGCGTCGAAGCAGTTCCTCGTCCAGACGTTCCAGAACCCACTTGCGTAGCAGGGCAGCCTGGGTGGTGTTCTCTTGCTCTGCGAGCTGACGCACAAGCTCAAGGCGATCCACGGGCACGCGCAGGGAATACACCTGCGCCGGATCCTTTGGACGGCGCCGGCTTCGAACGTACGGCCCGCCCGCTCGGTTCTCCGCTCGCTCGGCCAGTTCTGCTTCTCCGGCGAGGACTTCACCGATGCTGGGAGTGGTCATGCCTCATCCCTCTTCGTAGGCACGGCGGTCATGGTCGTAGCGCGTCTGGATGTACTCCCCACGGTGGGTCCAATCGACGCTCTCACGTGGCAGGTCGCCGTACGGGATCCCTTCGAAGGTCGCTTCTGGCATGCGCGCATCGTAGTAGATCATACTACAGTCGCGACGTGAAGCCACCCGTGTCGGCTGAGGCCTGCCTCTCACCGAGGCTCAGTTCGGTGGCCCGACCGCCGGCGTCAGCCGCACATGCTCTATGTCAGCGACCCATCGCGGGCGCACCGGGCCGGCGGTCACCCGGCTGGGGTATCAAGGACGTCTCAGCCGGGTGACCGCTACGTGACGGCCCCGGCTTCCCTTCGAGTGACAGCGGTTTTCGTCGCCGCCGCATGGCCCTGCAACCCGACCGAAGCAGATGTCCGGTCAGTCAAAGCTGACGTCGCCAGCGCTCACGCCCGGCCTCCATCGACGGCCAGAGTGGAGCCGGTGATGTACGACGCGTCGGGTGAGACGAGGAAGGCGACGGCGGCAGCGATCTCCTCGGGCTCGGCGAACCTGCCCAAGGCGCTGAACAGCTGGATCAGTGTCTGCAGCGGCAGACCCTTCAGCGCAGGGGGCATGTAGTGCTCGGCGTTCGCGGTCGACATGTCCGTCCGGGTGCCACCCGGCGCGACGGCGTTGATGGTGATCCCCCGAGCGGCCAGCTCAGGAGCCAGGTTGAGCACGAGGGCGGACACCGCTGCCTTGCTGGCCGCGTACAGGCTGTGCTCGAACACAGCCATGCGAGCGCTGACCGACGAGGTCAGCACGATGCGCCCCCCGGCGCCCATCGCCGCTGCGGCGGCCTGTGTGGTGAACAGCTGTCCAGCGACGTTGATGCCGAACACCCGGTCGTAGTCGGCCACGGTGATCGACTCGAGCGGGCCAAAGTGCTCCACGCCGGCGTTGCTCACGAGTACATCGAGGCCGCCGAGGGCGGCCACAGTCCGCTCGACCAGGTCCTTGGTGGCTGCTGGGTCGCTGACGTCCGCCTGGAGGGCGGTCACGTGGTGCCCGTCGCCGCCCAGCTCCCTTGCCAGCGCCTCCGCCGCGTCTGCGCCGGCGCGGTAGTTGATCGCCACCGCGGCGCCCTCGTCGACCAGGCGACGCACGACCGCAGCGCCAATGCCCCGACTGCCACCCGTCACAAGCGCCCTCTTGCCGGCAAGTCGGGAGGTGGATGGACCAGTCATCATCTGTGTTGTCTGCATCGGAAAGGTCCGCCTGTGTTCGAGGTGATCGGTGCGCCCCGCCGCCGACTTGGACATCTGCCATCCTGACCAGGGGCGTTGCAACGACGTTGCACGGCGACGGGTTCCTCGACGGCAACCACCGCCTCGCGGCGGCCCTTCGCCTCGGACTGGCCGAGGTGCCCGTCGAACTGGTCCGGGAGGCCCCGGCCCTCCGACGAGACCACGGCCGACCCATGCGACCCGACGACCTCGGCGTCCTCATCGCTGCCCACGACGCTGGCGGCAGCACGTGATCCGCCGACACGATGATTAGCGTCCATGGACGTGGTGGTGGCCGAGTGCTACGTTTGGGCGTCTCCACCCGCCGGGTCGAGGGCCTGGTGCGCACCCTGGGCATCGAGCACATGTCCACGTCCCAGGGTCCGCGGTGTTCGACGGTTGCCGCCCATGGCCTGGTGCGGGCGCTCTGGCGGTGGTCTGGCTTGCTTTCGGGTCCACCTTCGTCGCCCTCAAGGTGGGCGTGGCGAGCGTGCCGCCCTTCCTCGGTGCCGGTCCACGTCGCCAACCGCGGTCTACGTCGCGCCGGTGATCGCCCTGGGGCTGGGCTGGCTGCTGCTCGCCGAGCAGGTCACGCCACGTACTCTGGGTGGGGTCACGGTCAGTCGCCACGATGGTCTGGAGCGCCAGCCGGACCCGGTCGGCGGCCGGGGTCGAGCCGGTGCCGCCGGTCGAGCTCGAGGACGCGCCACGGATGGCGGCCTGGAGACGCGGACTATCCGGCCAAGGAGCGGGAACGTCAGGAGAAGAACCATGGAGATCACGAGAAACAGCAACGAGACGATGACGGGGCCGAGCGAGTGGTTCACCGGCGCGGTCTACGTCGACACGGTCGCGGCTCCGTCCCATGCCTCCCGCCTGAGCGCGAGCAGCGTCCACTTCACACCGGGCGCACGCACGGCGTGGCACACGCACCCGAACGGGCAGACCATCTACGTCACCGAGGGCGTCGGCCGCGTCCAGCGTCGTGGCGGGACGACCGAGGTCGTCCGCCCCGGCGACCGCGTGTTCTTCGAGCCGGGCGAGGATCACTGGCACGGAGCCGCGCCGACGCGCTTCATGACCCACCTCGCCATGATCGAGGTCGACCACGATGGCAACAGCGCGGCGTGGGGCGCTCACGTCACCGACGAGGAGTACGGTGCGCCGACTCCCCTCGCCGTCCAGGAGGCATAGCGATGCGCGCTGCCATCTATTGCGGACCCCGCTGCATCGAGGTCGGCGACCGGCCTGACCCGGTCGTCACCGCGCCGACGGACGCGGTCGTCCGCGTCGTGCTCGCCTGCGTCTGCGGCTCCGACCTCTGGTACTTCCGTGGGGAATCCCACCATGCGCTGGGGTCGATCGGCCACGAGTTCATCGGCGTGGTGGAGCAGGTGGGGCCGGAGGTCGGCGGCGTCGCCGAGGGCGACCTCGTCATCGCCCCGTTCCTGTACAGCGACGGGGCGTGCCCGCACTGCCGCGCGGGATGGCCGTCGAGCTGCGTCGCGGGCGGCGCGTTCGGGACCGGTGTGGGAATCGACGGAGGCCAGGGGGAGGCCGTGCGCGTGCCCTTCGCCGACAGCACCCTCGTCCAGGTCCCCGGCTCCGGTCACTCGGACGAGACGATGCGCTCGCTGCTCACGCTCTCCGACGTCATGTGCACGGGCCACCACGCGGCGGTGCGCGCCGGCGTCGGGCCCGGGAGCGTGGTCACCGTCGTCGGCGACGGCGCGGTCGGTCTGTCGGCCGTCCTCGCCTCCGCCCGCCTGGGCGCCGGCCGGATCATCGCCCTCAGCCGGCACCCGGCCCGCCAGGAGCTGGCCCGCGTCTTCGGTGCCACGGACATCCTCGCCGAGCGCGGCGACGCGGCGACCGCGGCGGTCCTGGAGATGACGGATGGGGTGGGCGTCGACGCCGCCCTCGAGTGCGTCGGCACGGCCCAGGCCATGGCGACGGCGCTCGCCGTTGCACGACCCGGCTCGACGGTCGGCTTCGTCGGGGTCCCCCACGGCGTCGAGCTGCCGATCGACAGAATGTTCCCCAGCAACATCGGCGTGCGCGGCGGCGTGGCGCCGGCGCGAACCTACATCCCGGAGCTCCTCGACGACGTCCTGGAGGGTCGCATCCATCCCGGACATGTGTTCGACTTCGAGACCGACCTCGACGGCATCGCGGAGGCATACGCCGCCATGGACGAACGCCGCGCAATCAAGTCGCTCGTGCGGGTGGGGACGGTCTGATCGAAGCAAACTCACAAGAAGGATGGCTGGCATGCGAACCACGACACTCGGCAGCGGAGGTCCCGAGGTGGGCGTCATCGGCCTGGGATGCATGGGCATGACGTCGTCCTACGACATGAACACCCCGCGAGACGGCGCCACGTCGATCGCGGTGATCCACCAGGCGCTCGGCCTGGGCATGACGCTCATCGACACCGCCGACGCATACGGACCGTTCACCAACGAGGAGCTGGTCGGCCGGGCGCTGGCGGGCGGTGACCGCGAGCGTGCGGTGCTGGCCACCAAGGTCGGCCTGGTCATGGGGGGCCCCAGCCCGACTGCCGGATCCGGCACCGCCTCCCCCGGCGCCGGCCGGAACGGCCGTCCCGAGCATGTCCGGACGTCGATCGACGGCAGCCTGCGCCGGCTCGGCACCGATCACGTGGACCTCTACCAGCTGCACCGGGTGGACCCGGAGGTCCCGCTGGAGGAGACCTGGGGGGCGATGGCGGAAACCGTGGCGGCGGGCAAGGCGCGGCACATCGGTCTGTCCGAGGTGTCGGTGGAGGAGATCAGGCGGGCGCAGGCGGTGCATCCGGTGACGTCGGTGCAGTCCGAGCTGTCGCTGTGGACCCGTGACGTGCTGGCCGGTGTGCTGCCCCACTGCAAGGAGCAGGGCATCGCCCTGGTGGCCTTCTCGCCGCTGGGACGGGGCTTCCTCGCCGGGCGCTTCTCGTCGTTCGACGACCTGCCCGAGGACGACTTCCGGCGCGGACTGCCGCGCTTCCAGCAGGATGAGCTGCGCGCCAACCTGGTCATCGTCCGCCGGGTGCGCGAGATCGCCGATCGGGTCGGGGCCACCCCGGCGCAGGTGGCGCTGGCATGGGTGCTGGCCCAGGGCCGGCACGTGGTGCCCATCCCGGGGACCAAGACCCCGGAGTACCTGGTGGAGAACGCCGGCGCGGCCGATCTGCAGTTGAGCGTGGCGGACCTGGCCGAGCTGGACGCCCTGCCGGCGCCGGAGGGTGCCCGGTACTGATGTACGAACGCGTCGTCAATTGCCTCGGCCAGGATGGGGTGTCCGCTCAGCCGGCCGGCGGCACGACCTCGGTGGCGTAGCGGGACATGATCGCGGCGACGGCCCTGGGGTCGAGAGCTCCTCGCGGCAGGGCTGCCAGCTCGCGGAAGTAGTCGATGTAGAGGTCCGGCGTGATCGTGCAGAGCATCACGACCGAGACGTCACCTGGATTGGCGAAGGTGTGCGGCGTGCCCGGTGGAGCGGTGATGAGCATGCCGGGACGCGCCGCGGTGATCTCGCCGCCGGAGGTGAAGGTCGGCTCGCCGCAGACGACGAAGAACGTCTCGTCGTGCTGCCGATGGACGTGCTGCGGCGGCCCGTCGATCCGCGGCGGGATGGTGACCTCGACGATCCCCAGGCGGTGCTCGGTGTGCGAGCCGTCCTCGATGACCCGGATCCTCATCGGACCCGCGGCCAGCACCTCGCCGCCGGTGACGTCGACCACCTCGATGCTCACGACCGTCTCCTCCCGGAATCGCCGTCGGCCGGTGCCGCGCCGTGCGGCAGCCGCCGCCCACTGTGACGGAGGGACCGGCGGGCGTGCACCGGGGGCCGCCGATGCCGCGGGGATCCCTGGATGCGTCGTCGCCGACGCCGTTTCCAGGGTTCTCACGCCACTGCCAGCAGGTCGACACGCTGGGCGATGAGCACGTCACGCAGGGCCACCGGTGGGCGTCCGGTGAGGCGCTCGAAGGCCGGGTCGACCACGTCGAAGTATCCGCGGCGGACGGCCCGGCCGAACGCCGCGATGGACCAGGCGTCCGTCATCGGCGTGCCGATGCAGCCGAGGACCCAGGCGAGCATCATGTCGCCGAGTTGCACGACCCTCACTGGCTGTCCGGTCAGATCGGCGTAGAGTTCGGCCAGGTCGCTCGGGGACAGGGCCTGGGGCCCGGTGATCTCGTAGGTGTTGCCGGTGTGGCCGTCGGTCGTGAGCGTGATGGCGGCCGCCTCGGCGCAGTCCCGGCGCGACACGGGGACGATGCGCCCGTCGCCGATGTTCGTGATCAGGCGGTGGTTCTGGACCGCCACCGCGGCGGGCGGAAGCTGGAGCTCGGCGAAGCTTCCGAACCGCAGGACAGTCCACGCCAGCCCGCTGCGGTGGAGCATCGCCTCCGTCGTGCCCGGCTCCCGGGCGATCGCGCCGATCGGATTCCCGGCCACGGGGTGGACGTGTGACGTGAACACCACGTGGCCGACACCGGCCGCCGCCGCGGCGTTGATGGCGGCGCGGTGCTGGCGGACCCGCCGGCCCATGGCATCGGTACTGATCAGGAGCATCCGGCGGCCGCCGGCAAAGGCGTCGCGCAGCGAAGCCGGGTCGTCGAAGTCGCCGTAGCGCACGTCGGCACCGCGAGCGCCCAACTCGCGCAGCGCGTCCGGACGGCGAGTGACGAGGACGAGATCCTCCGGCGGGAGGCGCTCCAGCAGCTGTTCGGCGACGAGGCGGCCAAGGTGCCCCGCCGCTCCTGTGACGATGACGCTCATGGGAATCTCCGATCGTTGACGTGATCCTCCTCTCAGCATGGAGAAACGCTACGGAGCCCGGAGGCGCACCAGGACCAACCGAAGAGACGGGGTCTACCGTACGAGAGGCCAGCCCGACCGAGGGCATCGGCGTCGTTGACTGGACCGAGACCCAAGGAGGCCCGCCGCCGTCTGGTGCCTCCGTGACCGAGGAGGATGCGCTCCGATGCCCTTCGCCAGGAACGGAACAGTCAAGCTCCATTGGGAGAGCGTCGGTCGGGGACCGGCCCTGCTGCTCGTCGCCGGACGGGGGATGACGGTGGAGGGGTGGTGGGCGACGATCCCGGTCCTGGCCCGCTCCTTCCGGGTGATCGCCTTCGACCACCGCGACACCGGGCGCAGCAGTCGCCTGCTCTGGCCCTACTCCGTGGCGCAGATGGCCGACGACGCCCTGGCGGTCCTCGACGCCGCCGGCGAGCAGCGCGCCCACGTGTACGGCATCTCGCTCGGCAGCCTGGTGGCGCAGGAGGTGGCCCTCCGGCATCCTGATCGGGTCCAGGCCCTGGTGCTCGGTGCCAGCTCCGCCGGCGGGTTCGCCGCATACATGCCCTCACCGTCCGTGAGGACGTTCTTCGCCCGCGCCGGGGCCATGACTCTGGGAGAGGCGGAGTGGGCCACCGTTGCCTTCACCTATGCCGAGAGGACCCGCCGGCTCCACCCGGAGCGCATCTTCGCCGACATCTCCCATCGGGTGAGCTCGCCCCTTCAACCCCTCGCCCACCTGCACCAGACGGCCGCCGTGACGGCGCACGACGCGTACGAGCGGCTCAACCGGATCGCCGCCCCGACGCTCGTCGTCCACGGCGAGCAGGACCTCGTGGTGCGTCCCGCGAATGCGCTGGTGCTGGCCGAGAAGATTCCCGGCGCGCAGCTGCGACTGTGGCCGGAGGCCGGCCACATGTACATCATCGACGAACCCCGGGCCGATCGGGAGATCGCACGCTTCCTCCTGCACCACTCCGCCGTCCGGCCCGCGCCGGACTTCGCCGCCGCCTGATGAGGTCGGGGTCGTCTGCACGGTGGGTCAGGGGGCGGCGGCGCGAGCGGCGGCCAGCCCCAGCCGCGTTCGTCGAGGAAGCTGAAGCCCGGCCAGACGTTTCTGCGCTGGGCCGGCGTGAGCTGGTCGCGAGTCATCTCGGCAACGGTCGCCCGTGTCAGGACGTCGCCGCCGCCGCGTAGCAGCATCCGTCCGTACGCGACCACGTTTACCGAGCTCGCCCTCCGTACTCATCCGAGCTGCGACCGATGCTGTCGGCTCGCCTTCGACCTCCGGCTGCCGACGTGCCCGTCGGAGACCCTCACCGCGGGGATCGCCCTCCCTCACTGCCCCGCGGTGGCGGTTCGGGCGGCGTGAGCGACCGGGCAGCCGCCCTGCGGGAAGGTCCCGAGCTGAGCGACGTCATAGCCGTCCCGGTACAACCGGAAGTGCGGCTGCTGGCGGGCATGCAGCGGCTGACGGCGCGGCGGCAGTCGCCGCTCGATCCTGGCACGCATGCGCAGCCCGCCGGTGGCGATCGCCCGGACCATCGATGAGGGGTGCGGATAGCGGAAGGCGTCGAGCAGCGGTTCGTCGAGCAGCGCCATGCTGAAGCGGCGCACGAGAGGCGCCACGGGCCGGGGGTAGAAGTCGATCATCAGGTTCAGGGTGGCGTCCGACACGGCGCGGCCGCCCGAGGAGTAGGCGAAGTGCCTGCTCTCGTACTCGTCGAGGAAGTCGGCGAACTCCTCGTGGGTGGTCGGGCTGTCCCTGATGCCCATGTGCCTGCCGAGCTCGCGGTAGTAGTTGGCGCTGGCCGCCCGCTCCGCCTCGGTGAAGGGCCTCCACCCGTACCGGTCCATCCATCGGATGGGGACGACGACGAAGGTCGACTGCACGTAGCGGAAGTCGTCGTTGGAGATCTCATAGGAGTTGTGCATCTGGTTCATGCGGCGGATCGCCGCACGGCCGGTGGAGCTGGCGAAGCCGTTCTCGAGCACGGCGTCGAGGATCAGCGCGGTGTCCTCGTATCGCTTCCGAGTCCTCTCCGTGAACTCGGCCGTCCGACCGAGCAGCTCGCCGATGCTGGGCACCGCGTAGGTGCGGTACAGCGCGAGCCCCAGTGACTGGTTCATGTCCCAGGGGAACTCGTGCGCGACCATGATCCGGTAGATCTCCGCGAAGTCGCGCCCCGGGTCCAGCCGCTCGATCCGGCGCAACCAGTGATCGCGGTCCATCCGTCTCCTCCTTGGGAGTGGCCGGTCGGCGTTCCGGCAGCCCGCCCCTCGCACATACCATACCTGAGGGTATGGCATGGTAGTCAAGCAGCCTTGGCGGTGCTCTGGCCATCTCGCCCGACCGGCGGAGGGCCGGCGTCAGGCGCTGCGGCGGCGGCTGCGGCTCCGGGGATGGTCGGCCTTCCTCAGCTCCTCCAGCTCGGTCGGGCGACCCACTCCGAGCACCTGCTGGTTGAACTCCGCCAGCATCGCTGAGAGCGCCGCCCGGTCCACCGGTCGCTGCATCTGCTGGGTCCCCACCAGCATGGCGAGAGCAGCCCGCGCGAGCCGTCGTGCCCGCACCGGCGTCACCCCGAGCAGCACCAGCGAGTCGGTGATGTGCTGCTCCCGGCGGCCATCGACGCGCGTCAGGGCGCCGGCGACCACGTTGTTGTTCCGGCCCCAGGCCCGGATGGCGGCCTCGGCACCGTGCGGCAGGCCGGCAGCGATGGCGCGCAGCAGATCGACCCGGCGGACCGGGTCTGCCTCGCTGTTCGACAGGTCGATGAGGCGCTGGTTGTGCTCCACCTCCCAGTGCTCGAGCAGGTTCTCGACGAAGCCTGGCATGCCCCGAAAGTGGTGGTAGAAGGAGCCCTTGCTCACACCGAGCCGATCACACAGCGCCGCGATGGTCAGCGCCTCGGGCCCGCGCTCGGACAGGATGGCCAGGGCCGCATCGAAGTAGTCGCGACGGCTACGCGTCTCCAACACAGGCGTGTTCCCCAACCCGCGTGCGCCACTCCAGGTCCACCGTTGCCTGCCAAGACTATACCGTATGGTACGTCTGGCGTTTCAGCCGCAGGTTCTCGCCGGTCTCCCCGCGGTACGCGGCGGGGGTGAGCCCACCGACGGACGAGTGGGGCCGATACGGGTGTGTGATCAGCCCCACTCGCCACGGGGTACGCCTGCGTCTGTCAGTGGAAGGTCAGAACGTCGACCTTCAGGTCCTTGACGGTGTAGTTCTCACCGTCCTTCGAGCAGGAGTTGCCGAGCTTCGCGGTCAGCCTGTGCTGGGTATCCCGGCCCGGCTCGCTGAGCGTGCCGATCATGAACGGCATGGTGACCATGCCCGAGGTGGGCGGGGCGGGAACAGCCGCGAACGTCGCCGGGGTTCCGTCGACCGACAGGGTCAGCGCATTCCCGAAGGAACCCGTGCAGCTCTTGGGGATACCGATCACCACGGTCCCGGCGAGGAGCTCCAGCTCGTTGCCGGCCTGCGTCCAGCTGTTACCGCTGAGCGGGACGTCGGTGGCGCCGCCCTTCGTCGCCACGACCGACGACGTGAGGCGCGCGGTGGCGCCGATGCTGCCGCTTCCCACGGCCCCGACCGGATCCGTCGGACCCGCCGTGTTGCCGGCGTTCGGGCCACCGACGCTCTGGCCGGCGAGCTGGAAGCGGAGGACCGCAGCGTTCTCCAACGCGGTGGTGCGGATGCTCCCCGGCCCGAAGCCCACGGCGGCGTAGGACGTTCCGGCGAACGTCGCGCAGAGCGCGACGTAGCCCACGACATTGCCGCGGACATGGGCGGTCATCCTGTTGATCCTGCGACGCATGCGAAGCCTCCGATGACGTCGTTGGGGTTTCTCGTACAGCGTGGCGACAATCCGTGCGCTCTGGAGCGGCCCGCGGGCCGGCATCCTCTGTCCGTCCGGCCAGCTCCCATGAGCACGCGGGCGGCACTCCGACGTCAGGGCCGGGCACCGATCGTGCGGGCGCCACAGGTTTTCCCTCCGCGCGCCGTTGTGTCTTGTGAGTGTCCCTCGAGACCGCAGGGCGGGGGGTGGACCAGCGGGAACGAGAGGATTGACGATGACGGCACGCCGCCGCTTACTCCAGGTGTTCGCATCCGTCTCGGCGCTGGCCGCATGCAGCCTGGCGCTGCTGCTGAGCGGCGTGGGTGTGGCGGCCGCAAGCGGCCCGAGCACGAGCGTCACCATCCAGACCATGGATTCCTGCCAGCGCGCGCTCGGCAGCGCGCAGTACGTGCTGACCGACGGTGCGGGAGCGAACATCACCGCCACGACGCCGGTCCACCCGGCGCAGACGGTCGCCTCGGGGACGTGTGCCCTCCAGCAGGGGAACTGCGCGACCCTCACCACCGGCTGCGCCCAGTTCCTCGCCGTGCCGTACCCGGGGACGTACACCTTCCTCGAGACGGTGACGCCGCCGGCGAACACGTCGAACCCCGAGGGGTACGCGCCCTGCAACGGAGGGAGCGCCTGCCGCTCGGAGAAGGGCACGGTGACCATCGACGCGGCCGGGGTCGTGAAGGCCACGGTGCTCAACGTCTATCCGGACAACACGTCGGTCACCTACCCCATCGCCTCACGCCATTCCGGCCTGACGTCGTATGCGGGCACTCCGGCGGATCCCATCGTGACGCACAACTTCGGGCTCGCGCCCCCCGGCTACAACGGTGCCAGCCAGTGCGACGGTGACTCGGACGCCGACGACCACAGCACGGGCTCTCCCAGCTCCCACTGCCGGTATCTGCCGGAGAGCAGCGAGGCCTCGGCCTGCCAGCCGTATCCCTGGAGCTGCACCTCCACCACGACCTCGAGCACAACGTCCAGTGGCTCGACCACAACCGGCAGCAGCACCACCACCACGACCACCACCACCTCCTCGTCGACGAGCACCAGCACCTCGACAACGACGAGCACCACCTCGACAGGGTCGGCCTGCACCACGCAGACCACGCAGACCTTCACCGGGTCGAGCGGCGCCACCTCGTCGACCAGCGAGTTCATCCATCCCACAGCGGCCGGGCCGTTCACCGCGACGGTCAGCTGGAATCCGCCGACCGCCGTCGACCTCATCGTCTACACCAGCTCCCTGAGCGTCGTCGGTCAGACGAGCGGCTCGAGCGGCTCCATGAGCCTGACCCTGAACCTCCCGCTGGACAGCAGCTACAAGGTGAAGGTGAAGAAAAACGGCTCGCAGTCGATCGGCTTCACCATGTGGGTCACCCACTGCTGAAGGGGTCGGGGCGCTGCGCCCGCGGGTCGCGGTGACGGTGGATCCTCGCGGTCCTCGGTGCTCACGACGCCAGCGCCGTGGCGTCACTGAGGAAGTGCCCCATCCCCTCGAACTCGGGGGTGGCGAGGATGGCCCTGACCACCAGGGCCGCATTGTGGCGCTGAACCGGCTTCGCCCGGAGGATGCGGCTGATGACCTGGGCGCTGACCCCGGCCCTGACCGCGAGCTCGGTTGCGTTGACGCGGCGCCGATCCATCGCAGCCCGGATCTTCTCGACGTCGAGGACGACGTAGGGCGAGGACCGGGATGGGAAGATCGCGACCGTGGCGCTGCTGTTCATGACACTGCTCTTCTCACACACATGCTGACACCGGCACGAGCGCGAGCCACTGTCCCTTGGATCGGTGCGGGCAGGCCGTGCAGTCGGTGACGCCGGGCTGCGCTACCCTCGCAGGTGGTCGAGGAGCTTCACACAGGCATGTACGGTCCGAATGTGCGGAACGCCGACGCCGAGTCTGCCGGCCAGCTCGATGACCGCTCCGGTCATGCAGTCGAGCTCGAGGGGCTTGCCCGCCTCGAGGTCCTGCAGCATCGACGTCCTGTGGTCGCCGACTGCCAGCCCAGCCTGGAGTCGGCGTTCCAGCGAGACGGGGAGCTCGATTCCGAGTCTCTCCGCGACGGCGGCGCACTCGGCGAGGACCGCTCGGAGGACGTCGACCATCTCGGGCAGCGTACCGAGCTCGCCCAGCGTCGCCCGGGTGAGCGCTGTGATCGGGTTGAATGCGACATTGCCGACGAGCTTGAGCCAGATCTGCTCGCGTACCCGCTGCTCGACCGGCGCCTTGAGCCCTCCTGCCGCCAGGGCAGCGGAGATCTGCCCGCATCGCTCGCTGAGCGTGCCGTCGAGTTCGCCGATGATGAGCCGGGACCCCTCGATGTGGCGAACGACGCCCGGCTCGACGACCTCCGTGGAGCAGTAGACGACGCACCCGATCGCGCTCTCCGCCGGGATGGAGCGGCAGACCACCCCACCCGGGTCGACACTCTCCAGCACGGTGTCCTCCAGCGGTCCTGGATGGGATCGGAAGTACCACCAGGGAAGGCCGTTCTGCGCCCAGATGGTCGCGGCCCCCGGGGCGAGCAGCGCGCCCAGGCGAGGCGCGAGCTCCGGCAGGCTGTAGGCCTT
>JAQBPH010000642.1:0-5318 GCA_028287625.1 Chloroflexota bacterium
AACCCGAAGCGACGGCGTGGCAACGATCGTTCGCCGAAACGACGATCCCGCACGGCGATGTGACGACATCCGGCGAGGGCACACAATGGACGAGCCACCCGCTGCCTCCGACGGCTACACCTGTGATCGACCCGGCACCAGCGTGCCGATCGAGGTCGACCAATCCACGCCACCCGGGAGAATTCACCACCCATGCCCAGGTTCCACACAAGTCCGACCGCGATCGCGCGACTCGGGGTGGCCGCCACCCTGGCCGCAGGCGCGGCACTGGGCAGCGTGGGGGTGGTCGCCGCCTACCCCTCGCCTGCCAGCACCGCAACCATCACGTCCACCTGCAGCTCGGTCGCTCCCGGGAGCAGCTGCTCCATCACCTTCACCCTGGTCGACGGCAGCAACCATCCCGTCGGCAGCGCCCCGGTCACGTTCTCCGTCAGCGGCCTCAGCACCGGCTCCGTGACCACCAGCGGGACCACCAACGGCAGCGGTGTCGCGTCGAGCACGTTCACCGCCGCCGCTGCCCCCACCAGCGGCACCGATGCCGACTGTGGCAAGACCGGCACGATCGCCGGCACCTCCGGCAGCGCGACGGCTCAGACCCAGGCCACCGTCACCTGTCCCACCGGCGGTCTGCTGGGCGGACTCCTGGGTAACGCCCTTCAGACACTCGTCACCAGCCTGACCGGCGGCATCCTCAACGGCGTGCTCGGCGGGTCGACCTACACCCTGACCGTGCCGGCGGGTTCGCTGCCGACGGGCACCACCGTCGGATTCACCAGCCCCACCACCACCGACCTCACAGCGCTGAACGCGCTGCTCACCCCCGGCACCTCGCTCCTCTCGGCATTCGGCATCGCGTGGCCCGCCGGGGTCACGGCGGGCTCGCCGATCACCCTCCTCATCCACAACGCCGCCTTCCACGCGGGCGACCACGTCTACAAGCTCGTCAACAACGTCCTGGTGGTCTACCCGAACTCCACCGTGAGCGAGGGTGTGGCGAGCATCACGTTCAGCAACGACCCCGTCTTCGCGGTGGTCGCTCCGACGACGTCGGTCCCCGGTGGCCTCGGCAACCTGGGCTCGGGCGCATCGAATTCGCATCCCACCGGGCTGCTCGCCGTCACGGCCGGCACCCTGCTCCTCCTGACCCTCGTGACGGTGCCGGTCCTGCGCCGCCGCCAGTCCGCCTGATACGGCTGCCAGGCCGGACATGAGACTGGTGAGCGAGGGGCCGGGGCGCATGCCTCGGCTCCTCGCCGCCGCCTTTCTGGCGGCGGTCACCGTGTCTGCGTGCGGGAGCGGGTCCTCGTCCCCGCCGGCACCCGGCCACGCGGGCCAGACCACGAGCCGGGCCGCGCCCGCCTCCGCGAGCACCGCTGCTGCACTGCCTGGGGGTGGGGTGATCCCCGTCCATCTCACCCTGCCGAGCATCGGCGTCTCCGCGGCGGTCGCAGCCGTGGGAGAGACCCCGACCGGCGACCTGCAGACACCGCCCGACTGGGACACCGTCGGCTGGTTCTCGCCCGGCTTCCGTCCCGGCGCTCCGGGGCACGCGGTGCTCAACGGTCATCTCGACACCACCGTTGCCGACCACCCCACCGCGGTGTTCTGGAACCTCGGGAAGCTTCAGCTCGGTGACGGCGTGGTCCTCGACGGCTCCGGAGGCAGTACCCTCCGCTTCACCGTCACCGCTCTCAACCACTACCCCGCGGAGAACGCGCCGCTGAACCAGATCTTCGGCCCCTCGAACGACAGCGTCATCGAGCTGGTCACCTGTGCCGGCACCTGGCGTGGACCGAAGCTCGGCTACACCCAGCGGCTCGTGGTGACCGCCACCCTCGAGAGGGCGTGAGCATCCTCCGCCGGCGCCGCCCGGTCGACGCCAGCGAGGTGATGCCCGGCCTGCTCGTGGGCAGCGCCCCCAACGCCTCGCAGTGCGCCGAGCTCCGCCGGCGCGGAGTGACGTACGTCGTCGACCTCCGTGCCGAGGTCGCCAACGAGGGGCATTGGCCCGGCGCCGTCGTCGTTCGGCGCCTTGCCGTCGTCGACCGCTGCGCCCCCGACCTCGACCAGCTCGTCGAGCTTGCCCACGAGGTGGTCGACGCCCTGCACAGCGGCGAGGTCGTCCTCATCCACTGCCACGCCGGCGTGGGCCGTGCGGCGACCGCCGCCTGCGCTGTGCTCATGGAGCTCGGCTACCGCCTCCCGGACGCCTACATCACGCTCCGTAACGCCCGGCCCGTGATCGCACCGACCGACCCCCAGATCGCGCTCCTGCAGACGCTGGACCGCGCGCGGCGATCGGCTGCCAGCTGACCGGGCAGACTCCGCCGCGGGGTCGGCGACGTCTGCAGCAACCCGACGGTGCCGGCGACCATCACGACAGCTCCACCCGCGAATGGTCGCCCAGCATCAGCTTGAGCGCCCTGGGCCTCAGCGGAGCGGGACAGACGACACAGTCCTTGCCGATGAGCGAGCCCTCGATCTTGGTGGGCACGTTCTCGATCCGGCTGTTCGCCAGGACGATGCTGTGCTCGATCTCGCTGTTCCGCAGGGTGCAGCCGTAGTAGATCGAGGTGAAGGGCCCGACGTAGGCGTTCTCGATCACCGTCCGCTCCCCGATGATGGCAGGGCCGCGCACCACGCAGTCGCGCAGCCGGGCCCCCCTCTCGATCACGACCTTCCCCTCGAGCCGGACGTTCTCGCCCAGCTCGCCGTCCACCCTCGGCACCAGCGCGTCGAGGAGCATGCGGTTGGCCTCCAGCATGTCCTCCAGCCGGCCGGTGTCCTTCCACCATCCGCTGATGACGTGCGGGACGACCTGTCGCCCATCGTCGATGACGCGCTGGATGGCGTCGGTGATCTCCAGCTCGCCACGGGGGCTGGGCTCGATGCGGTCGATGGCCTCGAAGATGTAGGGCGAGAACAGGTAGACGCCCACCAGCGCCAGGTTCGACCTGGGCACGGCCGGCTTCTCCACCAGGGAGACGATGCGACCGTCGGAGAGCTCGGCGACGCCGAAGCGCTGCGGCTCGGGCACCTCCGCCAGCAGGATCATCGCCTCGGCGGCAGTGGCCTCGAACGCCGCGACGATCGAGCTGAGCCCGTCGGCGATGAGGTTGTCGCCCAGATAGACGACGAACCGCTCGCCGAACAGGAAGTCCCGGGCGATGGACACGGCGTGCGCCAGGCCGAGTGGCGCCTCCTGCTGGATGTACTCGACCGAGACTCCGAAGCGCGAGCCGTCACCGACGGCGTCCCGGATCTCCGCCGCGGTGTCGCCGACGATGATGCCGATCTCGGTGATGCCCGCCGCCCGCATCGCATCGATGCCGTAGAAGAGGATGGGCCGGTTCGCCACCGGCACCAGCTGCTTGGCGCTCGTGTGGGTGATCGGCCGGAGCCGTGTTCCCCGACCGCCGCTGAGAATCAGCCCCTTCATCCGTCACACGGGATTGGCGGCGCCACGGTGGATATCGGCATCGGGGCCATCCTGACAGATGGGTTGGAACGGCGTCCGGAGCGCTCGAGAACCCGGATGGGCAGCCCGGACGCGCCCCCGCCTGCAACCCCTCACCCATTCCACCGCCTTACCCCCCAGCCCAACTGTCACTTCTTGAATTCCCGCCCCGGCATTCAGGCCCCGCCCGCCCCCCTCTGAAACGCCCCAGCCTCACCCGGGAGCCGGTATCGTTCCACCACCACCCTCCGACGCCCGACTCTGCCCCGAGAGAGGATCTCCATGCCCACCGCACCGGCCCCCGAGACCCTGGATGTCCGAGAACTGCTAACGGTCCTGTCAGCTTTCCGCCGGGGCGACTTCTCGGCCCGGCTCCCCCTCGACTGGACCGGGAACGCCGGCAAGGTGGCCGACCACCTCAACGGCGTGCTGGAGATGAACCAGCGCATGGGCGAGGAGTTGGAGCGGGTGGGGCAGGTGGTCGGCAAGGAGGGCAAGATCGGCGAGCGGATCTCGCTCGGCGACGCCCGGGGTGGGTGGGAGCGCTGGGTGAACTCGGTCAACGGCACCCTCGAGGACCTGGTGCGGCCGACCAGCGAGATGGCCAGGGTGATCGGGGCGGTGGCCACCGGCGACCTCTCCCAGACCATGGCGATGGAGGTCGACGGGCGCAAGCTCGAGGGCCAGTTCCTCCGCACCGCCAGGACCGTGAACACCATGGTCGCCCAGCTGAACGGCTTCGCCGGCGAGGTGACCCGCGTCGCCCGCGAGGTGGGCACCGAGGGCAAGCTGGGCGGCCAGGCCCAGGTCGAGGAGGTCGGCGGCGTCTGGAAGGACCTCACCGAGAGCGTGAACATGATGGCCGGCAACCTCACCGGCCAGGTGCGCAACATCGCCGACGTCACCACCGCGGTCGCGAACGGCGACCTCTCCAAGAAGATCACCGTCGACGTCCGCGGCGAGATCCTCGAGCTGAAGAACACCATCAACGTCATGGTCGACCAGCTCAACGGGTTCGCCGGCGAGGTGACCCGCGTCGCCCGCGAGGTGGGCACCGACGGCAAGCTCGGCGGCCAGGCGCAGGTGAAGGGGGTCGGCGGGGTCTGGAAGGACCTGACCGACAACGTGAACTTCATGGCCGGCAACCTCACCGCCCAGGTGCGCAACATCGCCGAGGTCACCACCGCGGTGGCCCGCGGCGACCTCTCCAAGAAGATCACCGTGGACGTGCGCGGCGAGATCCTCGAGCTGAAGGACACCATGAACGTCATGGTCGACCAGCTCAACGCCTTCGCCGGCGAGGTGACCCGCGTCGCCCGCGAGGTGGGCACGGAGGGACGGCTCGGCGGCCAGGCCCAGGTGAGGGGCGTCGGCGGCGTCTGGCAGGACCTCACCGACAACGTGAACATGATGGCCGGCAACCTCACCGCCCAGGTGCGCAACATCGCCGAGGTGACCACCGCGGTGGCGAACGGCGACCTGAGCCGGAAGATCACCGTGGACGTGCGCGGTGAGATCCTCGAGCTGAAGAACACCATCAACACCATGGTCGACCAGCTCAACGCCTTCGCCGGCGAGGTGACCCGTGTGGCCCGCGAGGTGGGCACCGACGGCAAGCTCGGCGGGCAGGCGCAGGTCAAGGGCGTGGGCGGGGTCTGGAAGGACCTCACCGACAACGTGAACATGATGGCCGGCAACCTCACCGACCAGGTGCGCGGCATCGCCCGGGTGGTCACCTCGGTGGCCGGCGGCGACCTCAAGCGCCGCCTCACCGTGGAGGCCAAGGGGGAGGTCGCCGCGCTCGCCGACACCATCAACAACATGACCGACACCCTGGCCACGTTCGCCGACCAGGTCACCA
>JAQBPH010000010.1:0-4339 GCA_028287625.1 Chloroflexota bacterium
CCGCCAGGTCGTCGTCGTGCGCCAGCAGGTCGATCACCTCCACGCCTCGGGCAGCCACGCGCGCGAGCCGTTCGGAGACGAGGTCGACCCCGATCACCCGGCCCACGCCGCGGTGCAGCGCCACCCGGCACGACATGTCGCCGATCGGCCCGAGACCCGGCACCACCAGGGTGCCTCCCTGCGGCACCGCCGCGTACTCCACCGCCTGCCAGGCGGTCGGCAGCACGTCGGAGAGGTAGACGAAGCGGTCGTCCGGCGGCCCCGGCGGTACCTTGATCGGCAGGGTGTTGCCGAAGGGCACCCGGAGCAGCTCGGCCTGGCCGCCGGGGACCTCGCCGTAGAGCTTGGTGTATCCGAAGAGCGCAGCGCCGGTGCCGCGCTCTCGGACCTGAGTGGTCTCGCACTGCGACTGCAGGCCCTGGTCGCACATGAAGCAGCTGCCGCAGGAGATGGTGAAGGGGACGACGACGCGGTCGCCTCGCACCACCGCGGACACCTCGCCGCCCACCTCCTCGACGATGCCCATGGGCTCGTGACCGAGGATGTCGCCCTTGCCCATGAACGCTCCCAGCACCTCGTAGAGGTGCAGGTCCGACCCGCAGATCCCGCTCGATGTGACCCGCACGATCACGTCGGTCGGCTGTTGGATGACCGGATCGGGGACGGTCTCCACGCGGACGTCACGCCTGCCGTGCCAGGTCACCGCCTTCATCAGCCCTCTCCTACAGCGCGCCCTCGGTGGGAGCTCCGGCGACCGGGTCCTCGATCAGCTCGAAGCCGAATCCGCCCGTCTTCTCGGCGAGGTCGTAGCCGGGATGCGCTCCCCCGTTCTCGGAGTCCTTGTAGTACTGGTGTGCGAGGGTATGCGTGCCCGGCGGGAAGTTCTTCGGAATCGCGTCGAGCGCGGCCTCGAACATCTTCTGATGGGCGATCTCGCGGGTCATGAGGAAGGTGAGGGTGTCCTTGCAGCCGGCGTCGTCACAGAGCTTGATCAACCTCTCGTAGACGATCTTGGCCCGCGCCTCGGCGGCGATGTCCGAGCGCAGATCAGCCTCCGGCTGGCCGAGGCTGTCGATGTAGGCCGCCGTCCAGGGCGTTCCCATCGAGTCGGTGAGCCGCGGTCCGCCGCCGCCCAGGATGGTCGGCCCGCTCGTCAGCGACATCTCGACGAACTTCTCGACCTCGTCGACCTCGGCGCCAGGAGATCCCTTGAGCAGCTGGACCAGGGTCTGGCCGACCATCTCGAGGTGCGACAGCTCCTCGGTGGCGATGTCCAGCAGCATGTCCCGGCGCGCCGGGTCGGGATCGGCCCAAGCCTGGGTGAAGTAGCGCATCGCGGCGGCCAGCTCGCCGTTGGGACCGCCGAACTGCTCGAGGAGCATCGTGGCGAACTGCGGGTTCGGCTGGTCCACCCGGACCGCATACATCATCCGCTTGTTGTGCAGGACCATCCGGGGCCTCCTATGTGCACCGTCAATATGATCCAACAGACAACAGAAGAGATGATAGAGCTTATATAAAAAGCTGTACGGCACGGGCTGGCCGGGAGATTCCTGTCACTACTGTAAGCCGGAGCCGGCGGACCACTCGTATAGCCGGTGGAGATCCACTGCACGTCGGCCGTGCTGCCGCCGAATTCCCCCTGGATCCGCGAGATGGCGGACGTTGACGATGCTCGTGTCGAGCAGCGCCATGAATGAACCGATGGTGACGACACCGAGTGGCACGAGCCAGCCGCCGGTGGCGCTGGCGACCCTTCTGGGAGCATTGCGCCGTTCGACGACCCGAGTGACGAGCGTCGGCAGGCAGGAGCGAGGCCGCGTCGCCCCGGCGTCTCGAGCCCACCACGACGAGGTCGTGCCCTGCAGAGTCCGCCTCCTCGAGGATTGCTTCCGCTTCACCGGCCGGGCGATGTCTGTGGCGACCCTGACCGCCGCACGAGCATGCTCCGAGCGATCGACGGCCACAAGGATGCTCGTGAACACTGTGCTTCTCCGAAAGGCCGGTACGTCTGGGCTGCTGCCAAGTACGGGCCGCTGCCGCGGACGGGCGCCGGCGGCCTGTGCCACCGACGCCCTCCAGACGAGGGGACGAGTCGTCCCGCCGGCAATCTCTCAGCAGTAGTAGTCGTAGTAGTAGTAGTAGGAACAGCGGTCGCGGCCGTGGTCACCACCACGGTCGTGATCCCCACCGTGGTCGCCACCCCGGTCATGGTCGCCGCCATGGTCACCACCCCGGTCGTGGTCCCCACCGTGGCCGTGGTCCCCGCCGCGGTGATCACCGCCGTGGCTCTTCTCCTGCACCGTGACGCCCTGAACTGTCGTTGAGCTCGTCGCCGTCGCGGCGAATACGCTCGTCGTCGAACTCGTGCCCGCCAGGAGTGCTGCGGCCACGCCGCAGAACCGCACTGCCATGCTCATTCCCATTCCCTGTTCCTCATCGTGTGATGATCCGCCGTGGCCTCACGTGGCCGCATCTCAACGTGATGTCACGTATCCTCCCGAGCGGTGGGATGAGCGGCCATCACACGATTCGGGTGATCCGGCGCGCCACTGGCCCGCCACCGCGGAGTGCCACCTTCAGGCTGCTTCGTGCACGGGCCATCTGCCGGCGCGAGCGGCCACATCCCGGCGCTCAGCCTTCACCGATCAGGACGGGTTCCGCTTCCCACCGACCAGACCCACACCGATCTGGCGGCACTGGAGGCACGCCACCGCGCCCACGCTCGGGTCGAGGACCGCATCCGCTGTGGCAAGGCGTCCGGGCTGCGCAAACCTGCCCTTCCGCGACTTCGCTGCCAACGAGGTGTGGTTCGAGGTCGTGCTCGTCGCCCGGGACCTGGTTGCCTGGATGCAGCGGCTCTGCCTGCGCGGCGCACCGGCTCGCTGGGAGCAAAAACGGCTTCGGCACCGCCTCCTCCACATGGCGGCGCGCTTCACACATGGCGGCCGCCGCCGCCGGCTGCGCCTGCAGCGCAGCTGGCCCTGGGCGCACATCCTGTGCTCGGCGTTCGAGCGATTGCGCGCCTGCCCGCTGCCTGACGCCGCTTCCTCCGGCTCTCCCGCCCATCTCTTCGGCGGCCCCTCACGGGTCTCGATCACGCCTCTGATCACCGCCTGCGTGCCGTCGAGCGACCAAATGACCGCGTATCGCGCTGCGACGGCCCCACGACGCCGCCGCCAGCGCCCTCGGCCGGCCTTCCGCCGTTCATCACCAGCTCGCGGCCGGGCTTACTGAAAGATCGAGGCTATGTGCCGGTGGTGGTGCGGCGCACGGCCTCCGCGCGGGGGTCGTCGATGTCGGATAGTTGGGCGCCGTAGACCCCGCCGACGACCGAGGCCGCCCGCATGACATCCGCGGGGAACCCGAGCGTGGGACGGCTGAGTGCGTCGAGACGATCCAGGTGCTGCTGGCTGAGGTGCACGTCGGTAGCGGCAAGGTTGTCGCGGAACTGTTCTTCGGTGCGGGCCGCGATCAGCGGGATGACCGAGCCGGGCTGCTGCCGCACCCAAGAAATGGCCACCTGCGCGGGTGAGCAGCCGATTTCGTGGGCGATGGCGACGACGTCGCGGACGATGGCGTCGCTGCCGACACGGGTGTAGGGGCGTCCAACCTTGGTCACCCGGCCGGTGTGGCCGCTGAGGTATTTGCCGGTGAGCCGTCCTTCGGCAAGCGGGCCCCAGGCAAACACCGGCAGGTCAAACGCGTCGGCCATGGGCAACAGTTCTCGCTCCGGGGAACGGTCAAGCAGGTTGTACCGCAGCTGGACCGCGGTGAACGGTGACCAATCACGCAACCGAGCGGCGGTGTTGGCTTCCGCGATCTCCCACGCCGCCCAGTCCGAGACTGCGGGGTAGAGGACCTTGCCGAGCCGGACCTGGTCATCCAGGGCACGCATCAGCTCCTCGACCCCAGTGAGGAGGTCACGGGCGTGCACCCAATACAGGTCGATATGGTCGGTCTGCAGTCGACGCAGGCTCGCCTCGATCGCGTTGACTATCTTCTTGCGGTGGTTGCCGGCACTGTTCGGATCACCCGGGTCGGTTTGGTTGGTGAACTTGGTGGCGAGCACGAACCGGTCGCGGCGCCCTTTGAGCAGCTCACCGAGGATGGTTTCCGACGTCCCGTTGGTGTAGACGTCGGCGGTGTCGATGACATTGCCGCCAGCGTCAGCGAACAGGTCCAGCATCCTCGCGCTGACAGCTGGGGACGCCCCCAGCCCCAATCGTCACCGAAGGTCATCGTGCCCAGCGCCACCTCCGAGATCCGCACGCCGGACTTACCCAAAAGCCTGTACCTCACGAGATTCCCTCACTTCTTTGGATGGACAACGACCATT
>JAQBPH010000326.1:0-5037 GCA_028287625.1 Chloroflexota bacterium
ACCGGCGGCGGATGGTGCTGATGCTCTCCGGCGCCGGCGGGATGGACATCGAGCAGGTCGCCGAGACCCAGCCCGAGATGATCGCCAAGCTCTGGCCCGACCCCTTCCGCGGCCCCCTGGCGTACGAGATCCGCCAGCTCGCCTTCGCCGCGCTGCGGGCCGTGCCCGCGCTCGCCGACCGCGCCGGGAGGCTGGCCGCGGCGCTGGTGCCGCTGGTCCAGGCCCTGTACCGGCTGGCGGTCTCGCTCGACGCGGTCACCTGCGAGATCAACCCGCTGGTGATCACCGCCGGTGGCGAGCTGGTGGCCGCCGACGGCAAGCTCGAGGTCGACGAGAACGCGGAGTACCGGCATCGCGACCTCGCGGCCGAGCTGGCGGTCGACGCGCTCGGCGACGACGGCGCCAGCGGCGACGACCCCTTCGAGGTGGAGGCGAAGCGCCGCGGCCTCACCTACGTGCACCTCGACGGCGACGTCGGCTGCATCGGCAACGGCGCCGGGCTGGTGATGAACACCCTCGACCTGGTGAAGGCCGCGGGCGGCGAGCCCGCGAACTTCCTCGACATCGGCGGCGGCGCGCGCGCCGACGTGGTCCGCAACGCTCTCGACATGGTGCTCAGCGACCCCAGGGTGCGGGGCGTGTTCATCAACATCTTCGGCGGCATCACCCGCGGCGACGAGGTGGCCCGCGGCATCATCTCCGCGCGGGACGAGCTGAACATCACCAAGCCGCTGGTGGTGCGCATGACCGGCACCCGCGAGGAGGAGGGCCGGCGGCTGCTCCAGGAGGCGGGGATCCATCCGGGGATGAGCGCCGTCGACGCGGCACGCCAGATCGTCGAGCTCACCCGGGGGGAGTAGGGGGAGCCCCCCTGAAGGAGAGCCTGAACCATGTCCATCCTCATCGACCGCTCGACCCGCGTCCTCGTCCAGGGGATCACCGGCCGCGAGGGCAGCTTCCACACCGAGCAGATGCAGGCCTACGGCACCAACGTGGTCGCCGGGGTCGTGCCCGGGCGCGGCGGCGGCACCCACCTGGGGGTGCCCGTCTTCGACACCGTGTCCGAGGCCGTGGTCGCGACCGGGGCCGACTGCGCCTTCATCATCGTGCCGCCGCCCTTCGCCGCCGACGCGATCATGGAGGCCGCCGCCGCGTCGCTGCCGCTGGCGGTCTGCGTCACCGAGGGCGTGCCCGTCCACGACATGATCCGCGCCCGCGCGGTGATCGACGCCTCGAGCACGCGGCTGGTCGGCCCCAACTGTCCGGGCCTGCTCACCGCCGGCGAGTGCAAGGTGGGCTTCATCCCCAACCACGTCGCCCGTCCCGGCAAGGTCGGCGTGGTCGCCCGCTCGGGGACGCTCACCTACGAGGTCATCCAGGGGCTGAGCCAGGCCGGCCACGGCCAGACCACCGCGGTCGGCATCGGCGGCGACCCCGTGCTCGGGCTCACCTTCACCGACGTGCTCGACCTCTTCCGGGAGGACGACGCGACCAGGGCGGTGGTGATGGTGGGGGAGATCGGGGGCTCCGACGAGGAGGCGGCGGCCGAGCTCATCGGCGCCGGGTATCCCAAGCCGGTGGTCGCGTTCATCAGCGGCCGCACTGCCCCGCCGGGCAAGCGCATGGGCCACGCCGGCGCGATCATCAGCGGGAACAGGGGCACGGCGCAGAGCAAGATCGACGCCCTCACCGCCGCCGGGGCGGTCATCGGCGACACCATCGAGGACGTGGTCCGCCTCGTCGGCGAGCGCGTCGGCGCGCCCTCCGGGCGGTAGATCGACCCTGAGGGGCCCTACCGTGGTTTCCTACCGTGGTAGGATCGCCCGGATGAAGGTCGACAAGCTCAGCGTGTCGTTCGCCCCCGACCTCGGCGACGCGGTCCGCGCGGCGGCTCGGCGTGCGGGGAAGGGCGTCTCGGGCTGGCTCGCGGAGGCGGCGGCTGCCAAGCTCCGCTCGGATGCGCTCGCCGACTTCCTCGAGCGGTGGGAGCACGAGCACGGACCGCTCACCGCCGAGGAGCTGGCCGCCGCCGCGGCGGAGCTCGGGCTGCAGTCCGGGACCGCCGAGCAGCCGGCCGCGTGAGCGCCCTCGTGCTCGACGCCGGAGCCCTCCTCGCCGTCGACCGGGACGATCGGGCCATGATGGCGCGACTGCGGATCGCGCAGACCAGCGGTCTCGACCTCCGCACCACCGGTGCCGTCGTGGCCCAGGTCTGGCGGGACCCCGGCGGCAGGCAGGCGAACCTCGCGCGCCTGCTCCGGGCGGTCGACGTCATCCCCGTCGATGACCGGCTCGGCCGTGAGGCGGGCGTCCTGCTCGGCCGGGCGGGCGCTGGCGACGCCGTCGACGCGACCGTCGCGGCGATCGCGGCCCGGGGCGACCGGGTCCTGACCTCCGATCCGGACGACATGGCCCGGCTGGTCGGCGCCTCGGGTCGCGCGGTGGGCGTGGTTCGCTGCTGACGGCGGCCGCCTCCGAGCCCCCTCCGGGCGGTGCGCGCGGCGCGGCTCCGTACAATTGACCGGATGCGCGAGGTGTGGATCGTGGCCGCCGCCCGCACTCCCTTCGGCCGCTTCGGGGGAGGGCTGGCGCGGCTCTCGGCGACCGACCTGGGCGCCGTGGCCATCCGCGAGGTGCTCCGCCGCGGCGGGGTGCCGGCGGCGGGGGTCGATCACCTGATCATGGGCACGGTGCTCGCCGCCGGCCAGGGCCAGGTGCCCTCGCGGCAGGCGGGGCTCAAGGCCGGGCTGCCCGCCTCGGTTCCCTCCTTCACCGTGAACAAGGTGTGCGCCAGCGCGCTCAAGGCGGTCAACCTCGGGGCGCTCCTGATCCGTGCCGGCGAGGCCGACGTGGTCGTCGCCGGCGGGATGGAGTCGATGTCGAACGCGCCCTACCTGCTCGAGGAGCAGCGCTTCGGCAGCCGCATGGGCGATCGCACCGCGGTCGACAGCATGATCCGCGACGGGCTCTGCTGCCCCGTCGACGGGGTGCACATGGGCGTCCACGGCAGCCAGGTCGCCGCCGAGATGGGCGTCGGCCGCGAGGAGCAGGACGCCTGGGCGCTGCGCTCCCAGCAGCGCTACGCCCGGGCCCTCGGCGAGGGCTTCTTCCGCGACGAGCTGGTCGCCGTCGCCGTGGCCGGCGGCGCCGACGTGGCCGCCGACGAGCAGCCGCGGCCGGAGACCACCGCGGAGCGGCTGGCCTCGCTGCGGCCCGCCTTCGACCCCGGCGGCTCGATCACCGCCGGCAACGCCCCGGGGGTCAACGACGGCGCCAGCGCGGTGCTGCTGATGGAGGCGTCTCGGGCCCGCGCGGCCGGCCTCGAGCCGCTGGCGCGGTGGGTGGTGGGGGCCGACTCCGCCGCCGAGCACCCCTACCTCGCCACCGTGCCGGCCACCGCGGTGCAGGCGGCGCTGGCTCGCAGCCCCGAGCGGGTGGGCGTCGACCAGCTCAGCCGCCTCGAGATCAACGAGGCCTTCGCCGCGGTGGCGATCACCAGCACCCGGATGCTCGAGGTCGACCCCGAGCGGGTCAACGTCAACGGCGGGGCCATCGCCGTCGGCCACCCCATCGGCGCCAGCGGGGCCCGGATCCTCATGACCCTGGTCTACGAGCTGCGCCGCAGCGGCGGCGGCTACGGCGCCGCGGGGATCTGCAGCGGGGTCGCCCAGGGCGAGGCGACGCTTGTCCACGTCTGAGTCGGGGGATACCCCCCTCACGGCCCGCATCGCCGCGCGATGACGGCCGTGCCCCCCACGGCCGGCACCGTCGCCGCGGCGCTCCCCCTCGACGAGCGCGTCGCGGCCTTCGCCACCGAGGTGGTGCGGCCGCTGGCTCCGGAGATGGCCCGGGGCGGCGTCCGGCATGCCGGCGAGCTGATCGCCGAGGCGGGGCGCCGCGGGATCGCCGGGCTGCTCACCCCCGCCGCGTTCGGCGGCCAGGACGCCGGCCACGTCGCCTTCGCCCGCGCCGTCGAGGCGGTGGCGCGCGAGTGCGCCAGCAGCGCGGTGATCTACGACGTCCACGTCAGCGTCGCCAGCGAGCCCTTCGCGCTCTTCGGCGAGGAGGAGCAGAAGCGCCGCTACCTGTCGCGGCTGGCCACCGGCGAGTGGCTCGGCGCCTTCGCCCTCAGCGAAGCCGGCAGCGGCAGCGATGCCGCCTCGCTGACCACCCGGGCGGTGCGTGACGGCGACGGCTACGTGCTCGACGGCACCAAGATGTGGATCACCAACGCCGGCGAGGCCGACCTCTACCTGGTCATGGCCCGCACCGGCGCCCCCGGCGCCCGGGGGATCAGCGCGTTCCTGGTGGAGGCGGCGTGGCCCGGGGTCCGCACCTCCCGGCCGCTGCGCAAGCTGGGGCTGCGCGGCTCGTCGACGGCGGAGCTGGTGCTCGACTCGGTCCGGGTGCCGGCGGCCAACCGGGTGGGGGCGGAGGGCACCGGCTTCCGGCTGGCGATGGCGGCCCTCGACAGCGGCCGCATCGGCATCAGCGCCCAGGCCACGGGCATCGCCCAGGGCGCCCTGGAGGCCGCCGTCGACCACCTCCGCCGCCTCGGCCTCGACCTGCCCGACGCCGCGCTGCTCGACGAGGGCGCGGCCGCCGCCGCACCCGCGGCGGCGTCGCGGCTCGCCGGCATGGCCGCCCAGGTGGCCGCCGCCCGGGCGGTGACCCTCCACGCCGCCGCGCTCTGCGACGAGGGCGTGCCCTTCACCCGCGAGGCCGCGGTCGCCAAGCTGGTGAGCACCGACGCCTGCGTCGCCGTCGCCCACGCCGCCGTGGAGATCTGCGCGCCCCACAGCCGCGCCGACGGGCACCCGGCGGCGGTGCGCCTGCGCGACGCCAAGGCCTGCCAGATCTACGAGGGAACCAACCAGATCCAGCGCCTGGTGATCGCGCGCGAGCTGCTGCGCGGCTAGGCCGGCCACCTTCACGTTCGAGCGGTTCGCGGTCCCTCCACCGTCATAATCGGAGCGGCGACAGAGGGCTGACAGAGGGACCGACCGTGGACATCCGGCTCGACGAGGAGCAGCTGAT
>JAQBPH010000048.1:0-3274 GCA_028287625.1 Chloroflexota bacterium
CCACGGCTGTACGAGTGTTGGGTTATATCAGACCCTCGCGCGCCTGTACAGGGGTATGCGACAAGGCAGATGCGAGTGACGCGTCGCGAGCGATGGTTAAGGACAGGTCCGGCAGTTTGCATCGTTCTGCCTCTGTCCGACAACGGGCTCCAATGCAGACTTGCGCAACAATCGACGAGGTGGCGCCCGGCTGACGCGCGGTGAATCAGCACAATCGGCTGGCGCGTACGGGACGGATCCTGAACACCACTGCGCAGACGATGGACAATGGCTCTCGCGTCTTTTTCGGCAATCGAGGGGGCGACCGCTCGGTACCGCACTCGAGCGGCGCGGGACTGCTACCGTCAGCGAGGCGACCGCTGGGATCGGCGCTGGCCGGCCACGCAGAGCGCCGCGCACACTGCGAGTGACAGCGCGACCTCCACGCCGATGGGCACCCCGGGGCCGAGCAGCCGGTACGGGTGGGTTCCCCGCCGCCCCTCCCGCTGCGGCGCGGTGCCGGCGGCGGCGCGCTCGAGGGGTAGGGTGACCCTGGACGGCCGGACGGGGAGTCTCCCAACCCGCGCGGGCCGCGCCTTGGTCTCGACGCCCCGAGACGCGATGGCACCTGGGGCAGCACAACCTGTGATGTCCCTGGGCGTCCCGTGACCGAAGCCCTCTCCACCCTGGGAGACCCGCCATGCGGGTCGGTGCGCGACACCCACACGTGTCCACCAACTGCTGAACGAGTTGCTGAGTTGAGGGCGACTGCTCAGCCCCGCCCATCGCGAACGGTGTCGCCTCGTCATTGCGGGGCGAGCTCTCTCCTGAGGTCGGCCGCCCGCGGAGGCGTCAGCGGCTCCGTGATGTGGGGATTGGCCAGTCGAAGACGAGCCGTTTCAGCAGCTCCTCATATCCAGCCTCGAAGCCGACGACCTCGCGAGCTTCCAGCGCTTCAGCCCATAGGTGACCTTCCACTGCACTCACCTGGCGTGCCAGGAATGCGTCGAGGAGACGCCGTCCATGCTCGCGCGTGAGAGTGGCCAGGTCGAAATCGCTGTCACATCCGAGCCCGCCAAGCTTGGCAAGATTGCTCGCCAGGTCACCGTCCTGGGCAAGAATTGCCGTGAGAACCCTCCGCCGAGCCGACAGATCCGCGTTCTCAGGCACCTCCTCTCACTCCGCACGCATCTTGTCTGCCGGCTGCTGAGGATTCGATCAGGAGCGTACGGTCTCGGAGCCTGCAGGTCCGCCTCAGCCGTGGTGCGCGTCGACCGAGCCCTGTCCTGCGAGTGCCGTACGGATCCTGGAAGCGACATTCTCGAGCCACTCCCTGTTGGACCCACCCATACCCGAGGGGACGAAGTCACTGCCGAGCTCCTTGCCGAGCACCTGCTCGAGGTCAGCGTCTCCAAGTCTCAACGCCAGCAACGATTCAAGCTCAGGCCGATGCCGTCGAGCAGCGCGTGCGAGACCACGCCCGCGATCGCGCCGCGGCGACGATCGTCGGTCAGTCTCCCCAGGGCCGCGCCGGCCACGAGGTGGGTCAGGGGCGAGCATGACGCCATTCTCAGCCCGGCCGGAGCAGGCCTCGGGACCGCTTCACCGACCCGTGACCGACGCCGAATCCGCCGTTGCCGGCGTCAGCCCGCGATGAAGTCGACCACCACCGCCGCGAGCCGCTCGCCCTGGTCCTCCTGGAGGAAGTGGTCGGCGTTCTCGATCACGGTGTGCGGCTGCCCCTCGGCGCCGGGGATGAGCTTGCGAAGGACGCCATCCGCTCCCCGGGTGATCGGGTCCTGGTCGCTGGAGGCGCAGAGGAACGGCCGGGTCCAGCGCTTCAGCTCCTCCCACGCCTCGCGGTTGGACTGCGCGGCGGGGTCGTCGGGGGTCACCGGCACCAGGGTGGGGAACTGCCGGGCGCCGGCCAGGTGGCGATCGTCGGGGAAGGGAGCGTCGTAGGCGGCGATCACCTCGGGGCTCAGCGGGCTCACGCATCCGCCCTTGACGATGCCGCCGGCGTGGAAGTGCGGGGTCTCCTGGGAGTGGCGCCGCCAGCGGTGGAAGGCGGGCCCGGGGTCGTGGTCGCCGGTGGGCAGGAAGGTGTTGGCGGCGACCACGCGGGCGAAGCGGTCGGGCATCTCGGCGACCAGCCGCAGCCCGATGAGACCGCCCCAGTCCTGGCCGACCAGGGTGATGTGGCGGAGGTCGAGCGCCTCGACGGTGGCGCGCATCCAGTCGACGTGCCGCTGGTAGGTGTAGTCGGCGCGCCGGGCGGGCTTGTCGCTGCGGCCGAAGCCGACCAGGTCGGGCGCGACGGCGCGGTGCCCGGCGGCGGTGAGCACCGGGATCATGGTGCGGTAGAGGTACGACCACGACGGCTCGCCGTGGAGCAGCAGCACCGGCGCGGCGTCGCGCGGGCCCTCGTCGACGGTGTGGATGCGCAGCCCGTCCACCTCGAGGTAGTGGGGCTCGAACGGGTAGCCGGGCAGCCCGGCGAAGCGCTCGTCGGGGGTGCGGAGGACCTCGTCGACGATCAGCAGCCGGAGCCGCCGCCGACCACGATCGGCTGTGAGCTGGCCCGGGCCGGGCTGGTGGTGACCGCGATGATCTGCGGCGACCGCCAGCCGGGGACGGTGACCTGGTTGGTGGACGTCACGTAGCGGTACGAGGCCGGAGCGGGCACCCCGGTGACCGGGACCTCGACCCGCTGCGAGGAGCAGCGGTCGACCACGACCAGGCTCCAGGCGACCAGCTCGTCCTGGTGCGGCTGGAGATCCACGCGCACGGTGACGGTGCAGCTCCCGACGCCGCACCCGCCCTCGGGGGTGACGGTGACGGCGCTGACCCCACCCGCCGCCGCCGGCTCGGACCGCTCGCCGCCGGGCCGCGGCGGCGCCGGGTTGGTCCCCCCGCCGGGAAGCCCGCCGCTCGGCGGAGGCGCGGGAATGGGCGCCAGGCCCGTGGAGGGAAGCCGGTTGCCACCGCCGGCGAGCAGCTCGACGGCGGAGAGGGTGCCCCCACCGACCGCGCCGAGCAGCGACGCGGCGATGACGACCTTCCGCCACGCCCAGGACGGAGGCGGTGGAGTCGCGGAACGGCTGGGACGCGCCGAGGAGGTGCGATAGCGACGCTCGTACACCTTGGTCGAGGCGGGCGCCGGCCGCGCCGTGGCGGCGGCGACGGGCGGGAGCTGGCGCGGCTCCCACCGGTCGGGGACGGTGGGTGTGGGGGTGGCAGGGGCCGGGGGCGGAGCGGCGGGTGCCTGCGGCGCCTCGGGCGGCGGCGCCGGCGC
>JAQBPH010000060.1:0-11661 GCA_028287625.1 Chloroflexota bacterium
GGTCCGCGGCGGTCCTCGGGTTCGGTGTGGCCGCGCGTCTCCCCGAGGTCACCGCCGAGGGTGGGGCGGCGGCAGCCGCCTGGGAGGGCTACCGGCGGGTCCTCGCAGCCCGCTTCCGCGACCCCGACCCGATCGACTGGGACGAGCATCTCGCCCATGCCGTCGCCCTCTGCCTCGACCGGGGGCGCCGGAGGCTCCTTCTTGACCGCCCGCCCGCACCCCCCACGGCGGGCGTCCGGACCGGGACAATGCAGCCCGCCGTGCACCAGCCCACATCGCGGCGCACCCGCGCCGCCGCTGCCCTCCTCGCTGCCCTCCTCGCCGCTGCGGCCTCGGGCTGCGGCGAGCAGCCGTCGCACCTGCCCGGCACCGGCGCCCTCGCCACCGGCCCCGCCGCGGACGTCCCTGCGGCGACCGGGCCCGCGAGGGCTGCCACCGGCCGCGGCTGCCGCCTGCCCCTGAGCGGCCGCACCGCCGGGGGGCGTGAGGCGGTGGGCTTCGTGCAGATCGCCGACGGCAGCGCGGTGGCCGACCCCTCCGGGGCGGTGCTGCCGGGGAGCGGTCGTGACCTCCGCGCCCGCACCCCCGCGGCGCCGGTGCTGTACGGCGCCGCGGGGGCGTCGCCCAGCTACAACCCCGCCGCCGGGCGCTGGGTGCCGGCCCCTCCGGCGGCGGTCGCCCCGGACGGGCTCGGCTACGCCTACGGTGCGGGCGACGGCGTCCACCTCGTCGACGTGCGCAACGCCTCCGACCGGGTGCTCGGCGGCGGCGGCGACCTCGAGGTCATCGGCCTCCGCGCCGAGGGGGTCTACGCGGTGCGCCGTCAGCACGCCGGCGACGCCACCGGCGGACTGCTGCTGCTCGATGCGGGGAGCGGGGCGGTGCGCACCCTGCGACCCTCCGAGGCGGGGGTGGAGTGGGCGGTGGCCGGGACCGACGCGGCCTGGGCGGTGGCGGTGCTGCCCGGCGCGGGCGCCGACGAGGTCTGGCGGCTCGACCCGGTGGGCGGGGTCACCGTCTGGCTCCACCGCCAGGGGGCGGGCCTCCGCATCGTCGGGGTCGACGGCGACGGCCAGCCGCTGGTGCAGGTGGCCGCGCCCCAGGCCAGCTCGGTCTGGCTGGTCACCGCGCCGGGACAGGCGCGCCAGGTCTCCGAGGACGTCCCCGGCGGCGACGACACCCCCGGCTACCCGGTCTCGGTGACCGACGCCGGCGGGGTCTGGATGTCGGACGACGGCGGCACCCTCTACCGCTTCAGCCGGTCGACCGGCCTGCGGAGGGTCGACATCCCCCGGCTCCTCCCCACCGGGCAGCGGGTGGCCGGCGGCTGCTCCTGACCCGGCGAAAGGGACGTCGACCCGGGTCGGTGCACCGGTGCTACGGTCGCCCGGCCGCCGGGTAGACCGCAGCCATGAGCGAGAACGAGAGCTTCCGACACCACCTGCACCTCTCCGTCGACTCGACCCGCGACGGGGGTCGGCCGCGACCGGAGATCAACCCGATCACGGTGTCGGGCGGTCCGCACACGGTCGCCATCAACCACGGCTCCACCTTCCTGGTCTGCGGATCGGACGGCGACATCGACACTCGCGAGGGGCAGCCGCAGGGCCTGTACGCCGAGGACACCCGCTTCCTCTCCGGTCACGAGCTGCGGCTCAACGGCGAGTGCCTGGAGTGCATCGCCTCCGCCCGGCTCTCCTTCCGCCACGGCCGGTGGACGCTGCTGGCGCCGCGGCTGCGCCAGATCGACGGCCGGGCCACCCAGGTGCGGGTCACGGTGACCCTGGACCGGCTCATCTCCGCGCGCCGGCTGCAGGAGGAGATCGCCGTCCACGCCTACGGCCGCGAGCCGATCACCATGCTGCTGGCGCTGGCGCTGGAGAGCGACTTTGCCGACATCTTCGAGGTGCGCACTGCCCGCTGGCAGCGGCGCTCCAGCATCGGCACCCACTGGTCGCCGGCGACCGGTCTCGACACCCTCTACGAGCGCGACGGCTTCGCCCGGCGCTGCCTGGTGCGCAGCCTGCCCCGCTCCCAGCCGGTGAGCTACAGCGGCGGCGCGCTCCGCTTCCCCATCGACCTCGAGCCGGGCGCGGAGTGGCGGGTGCTGCTCCAGTACGACCTGCTCACCACCCCGCGGGGCAGGCCGTCACTGGGAGCGGTGAACCATCGCGCCCCCGCGGTCGAGGACCGCGCCGAGCAGCTGCGCCGGCGCTGGCATCAGACCGCCGCCCGCGTCCACGCCTCGGACCCCCGCCTCCAGGCCGCCTTCGACCAGGCAGTCGACGACTTTGCGGCCCTGCGCCTCTACGACCAGGGCTTCACCAGGGACGTCTGGGTGCCGGCGGCGGGCGTCCCCTGGTTCGTCGCCGTCTTCGGGCGCGACAGCATCATCGCCTCGATGCAGGCGTTGCCGGTGCACCCGCTCTTCGCCATCGGCACCCTGCAGAAGCTCGCCCAGATGCAGTCCACCGTCGACGACCCGGTGCGCGACGCCGAGCCCGGCAAGATCTGCCACGAGATGCGGGTCGGCGAGTGGGCGCGCTTCGGCGTCATCCCGCACTCGCCGTACTACGGCACCGCCGACGCCACCCCGCTCTACCTCCAGCTTCTCGGCGAGACCCACCGGTGGCTGGGCAAGCCGCAGCTGCTCCGCCAGTTCCGCGAGACCGCGCTGCGCTGCCTGGAGTGGATCGACCGCTACGGCGACGTCGACGGCGACGGCCTCCAGGAGTACCGGCCGCGAACCCCGGGCGGCTATCGCAACCACTGCTGGCGCGACGCCGAGGACGGGGTGCTCGACGAGTGCGGTGGCTTCCCTCCGCATCCCATCGGCACCTGCGAGATGCAGGGCTACGTGTACGACGCCAAGCGCACCGTCGCCGGCCTCTTCGCCGCCTGGGGTGACGGCGAGCTCGCCGAGCGGCTGGTGGGGGAGTCGGAGGAGCTGCGCCGGCGCTTCCTCGACGCCTACTGGCTGGAGGAGGAGGGCACTCTGGCCTTCGCCCTCGACGGCGAGAAGCGGCGGGTGCGCACCGCCACCTCCAACCCCGGGCACTGCCTGCTCTCCGGCGTCCTCGACCCGGGGCAGGCGCGGCGGGTGGCCGACCGGCTGATGCGGCCCGACCTGTTCAACGGCTGGGGGCTGCGCACCCTCTCCTCCGACCATCCCGTCTACGACCCCCACTCCTACCAGTGCGGATCGGTCTGGCCCCACGACACCATGTTCGCCGCCGCCGGGCTGCGCCAGTACGGGATGGCCGCCGAGGGGTGGATGCTGATGGACGGTCTGCTCGCGGCGGTGGTCTCCTTCGAGCGCGCCCAGATGCCCGAGCTCTTCGCCGGGCTGCAGCGCACGCCGCCCGACGTCCCCGTCCCCTACGAGCGGGCCAACGTGCCCCAGGCGTGGGCCGCGGGCTCGATCTTCCAGCTGGTGCGGGTGATGCTCGGCCTCGAGCCCGACCTGCCCGCCGGCCGGCTGTACGTGAACCCGGTGCTGCCCCCCTGGTGCCCCGAGCTGCGCATGGAGAACATCCGGGTCGGCGACCTACGGGTGAGCGTCGAGGCCCGGCAGCGTGGGGACGGCCACTGCGCCGTCACCGTGGAGACCCTGGGGCGGGCGGCGCTCCAGGTGGTCGGCGGGCCCCCACCCTGGGCGCCGCTGGCGTCTGTGGCCGTTCCCGGCGGCGCCCCGGCGGGCACCTGAGCCCCCGGAGAGCAGCCGCGCGTAGGCGGCGACGTAGCCGTCGGCCATCGCCTGCGGAGCGAAGCGGGCCCGGGCCCGGGCGGCGCAGCGCAGGGGGTCGATCGCGGAGGCGCCGCGCACCGCGTCCGCCATCGCCTCGGGGCCGTCGACGAGGAAGCCGGTGATCCCGTCCTCGATCAGCTCCACCGCGGCGCCGCGCCGGAACGCGATCACCGCCGTCCCGCTGCACATCGCCTCCCCCATGCACAGCCCGAAGGGCTCGTCCCAGCAGATCGGGGCCAGCAGCGCCGTCGCCCGCGCCAGCAGCCGCGCCTTGCGCGCCCCGGCGACGTTGAGGATGTGCACCACGCGGTCGCCATCGAGATGGGGGGCGACCCGCTCCCGGAAGTAGGCGCACCCCTCCGGGCTGGTCTCGACCTTGCCGGCGAGCACCAGCCGCATGCCCACCCGGCGGGCGACGTCGATGGCGAGGTGCTGACCCTTGTCGGGGCAGATCCGGGCCAGGCAGAGCAGGAACGGGTCGCGGACGTCGGGCGGTCCCTGCTCGAGGGCGTCGACGTCGACGGCGTTGTGCACCGTGGCCACCCAGGGGAGCTCCGGAGCGGCGGCCCGCTGGGCCTCGCTGATCGCCACCAGCCCGGCGATGCCGCGGAGCGAGCGGTAGAAGCCGCGCAGCGGCTCCTCGACGGGGCCGTGCACGGTGTGGAGCACCGGCGCCCTGGCGGCGGCCGCCGCCATCAGCAGGGTCCCGTAGCCGCAGTGGTCGTGGACGACCTCCACCCCCCGGCCGCACCCCAGCCAGCGGTGGACCCGGGCGGCGTACTCGAGCTCCCGGAGCCGCTCGGCGGGACCGCCGAGGTCGCCGCCCCAGCTGGTCGGCGCCAGCTCGGCCGCCCGCCGTGAGCCGACCGGGGCGACCAGCGCCACCTCGTGGCCGCCGGCGCGGAGCCGGCCGGCGAGCAGCGCGACCACGAGCTCGATGCCGCCGTAGCCGCGGGGCGGCACGGGGTACCAGGGCGGGGCGACGAGGGCGATGGTGGTCATGGTGGGCACCGGGCGGCTCGTGCCGCCGGGATGGCCCGATTACCCACCGGTCGAGGCTGTAAAACCTCGGGACCCGGCGGTTCGGCCGCCTTGAGGTAGATTGCGCAGGGTGGCCAGATTCCTGCTCCGCAGGCTGCTCAACTACACCGTCCTCGTGGCCCTCGCCACCACGCTGGGCTACTTCCTCGCCGGCGCGACCCTCCATCCCCGGGCCAACTACGAGGGGCGCAACCCCCCGCTCCCGGCGGCGGTGATCGACCGGCAGCTCGACGAGCTCAACCTCAACGACCACACCCCCGTGGTCCAGCGCTTCGGCCGCTGGCTGAACGGCGTGGCGCACGGAGACTTCGGAAAGACCGTGGCCGGCCAGTCGGTGTCCGGCGAGATGGGCCGGCGGATGGGGGTGAGCCTGCGGCTGCTGATCATCGGCTCGGTGCTCGGCGGCCTGATCGGGGTCGGGGTCGGGGTGCTGGGCGCGGTCCGCCAGTACCGGCTCAGCGACTACGCCACCACCGCGTTCTCCTTCCTGATCCTGTCCACGCCCGTCTTCCTGGTGGCGGTGCTGCTCAAGCTGGGGGCGCTCGACGTGAACCAGCTCGCCGGAGCCCAGCTGCTCGACTACACCGGCGAGTACACCCCGGGGCTGAGCGGCGGCGGGGTGCACATCCTTCTCGACCGCGTCAGTCACCTCATCCTGCCGACGCTCTCGATCATCCTCGGGCAGGCGGCGTTCTTCAGCCGCTACCAGCGCAACGCCATGCTCGACGTGCTCGGGAGCGACTTCCTGCGCACCGCCCAGGCCAAGGGGCTGCGCCGCCGTGAGGCGCTGATCAAGCACGGGCTGCGCACCGCCCTGATCCCCATGGCCACCTTCTTCGCCTACAACTTCGGGCTGCTGCTCACCGGTGCCGCCTTCACCGAGAAGATCTTCGGCTGGCACGGCATGGGCGAGTGGTTCGTCGACTCGGTGTCGAACAACGACGTCAACGTCGTGGTGGCGGTGACCCTCTTCGCCGCGGTTCTGGTGCTCATCGCCGGCCTGCTCTCCGACCTCGCCTACGCCGTCCTCGACCCCCGGGTGCGGATCCGCTAGCCGCATGGCCATCCCCACCGACCCGATCCTGATCGACCTCCAGGAGGCGGCCGCCCTGGAGGCCGCCGACGACGCCGGCATCGGCCGCGGCCGCCTGGTGCTGCGGCGCTTCCTCCGCCGCCGGCTGGCGGTCGGCGGCCTGGTGGTGCTGGCGCTGCTCTTCCTGCTCGCCTTCGCCGGGCCCCACATCTCGCGGTGGGACTACCAGACCCCGGATTTCGAGGCCTTCCTGCAGCCGCCCTCCACGTCGCACTGGTTCGGGACGAGCCAGATCGGCCAGGACGTCTACGCCCAGACGCTGCGCGGTCTTCAGAAGTCGCTGATCATCGGCCTGCTCACCGCGCTCTTCTCCACCGGCATCGCCGCGGTGGTGGGCGCCTGCGCCGGCTACTTCGGCGGCTGGGCCGACCGGGTGCTGATGTGGTTCGTCGACCTGCTGCTGGTGCTCCCCGGCTTCCTGATCATCGCCATCCTCAGCCCCACCTTCCGGGGGCGCACCTGGCTGCTCTTCGTGTTCCTGCTCGCCGCCTTCTCGTGGATGATCACCGCCCGGGTGGTGCGCGGCCTCTCGCTCAGCCTCCGCGAGCGCGAGTTCGTGCAGGCGGCGCGCTTCATGGGGGTGCCGCCGGCGGTGATCATCGCCCGCCACCTGCTCCCCAACATGTCGTCGCTGCTGATCATCGACGCCACCATCAACGTCGGCGGCGCCATCCTCGCCGAGACCGGGCTCAGCTACTTCGGATTCGGGGTGCAGCCGCCCGACGTGTCGCTGGGCACCCTGATCGCCGACGGCACCCGCTCGGCGCTCACCTTCCCCTGGCTCTTCCTCTTCGCCGGCGGGCTGCTCATCCTCACCGTCCTCGCCGTGAGCGTGGTCGGCGACGGGCTGCGCGACGCCTTCGACCCCAACGCCGCGGCACCCCGGGGACAGGCGTGAGCGACGACGTCCTCTCGGTCGCCGACCTGACCGTCTCCTTTCCCAGCGAGGCGGGCACGGTGCGCGCGGTGCGGGGGATCAGCTACTCGGTCGCCCCCGGCGAGGTGCTCGGCATCGTCGGCGAGTCCGGCTCCGGGAAGTCGGTCTCGGCGCTGGCGGTGATGGGGCTGCTGCCGCGCACCGCCCGGGTCAGCGGATCGGTGCGCTTCCACGGCGAGGAGCTGCTCGGGCTGGGAGACCGCGAGCTCTCCGCGATCCGCGGCAAGGGCATCTCGATGGTGTTCCAGGACCCGCTCTCGGCGCTGACCCCGGTCTACACCGTGGGCGACCAGATCGCGGAGGCCGTCTCGGTGCACACCGCGGTGTCGCGCCAGCAGGCGCAGCGGCGGGCGGTCGACCTGCTCGAGCTGGTGGGCATCCCCGAGGCCGCGACCCGGGCACGCGCCTTCCCCCACGAGTTCTCGGGCGGGATGCGGCAGCGGGTGATGATCGCCATGGCGATCGCCAACGACCCCGACGTGATCATCGCCGACGAGCCCACCACCGCCCTGGACGTGACCATCCAGGCACAGGTGCTCGAGGTGCTCAAGACCGCCCAGCGCGCCACCGGGGCGGCGATCGTGATGATCACCCACGATCTCGGGGTGATCGCCGGCTTCGCCGACCGGGTCACGGTCATGTACGCGGGCCGGCCGGTGGAGGCCGCCCCGGTGGACGAGCTCTTCTACCGGCCGCGGATGCCCTACACCCTCGGCCTGCTGGGCTCGCTGCCCCGCCTCGACGCCACCGAGCGCCGGCCACTGACCCCGCTCGAGGGCAGCCCGCCGTCGCTGGTCGACCTCCCCGCGGGCTGCCCCTTCGCCCCCCGCTGCCCGCTCCGCGTCGACGTCTGCACCGAGCGGGAGCCGTCGCTGGCGCACACCCTCGACCCGCGCCACACCGCCGCCTGCCACCGCCACGCCGAGATCGAGGCGCGCGGCCTCGGCCCCGCCGACGTCTTCCCGGCGCCGATGGCGGGCGAGCCGGCGGTGGCCGCGGTGCCCCGCGAGGCGCGCCGGGCGGTGCTGGAGGTGCGCGGCCTGGAGCGCCACTACCCGCTGACCAGGGGCGCGGTGTTCCGCCGCCAGGTCGGCACCGTCCGCGCCGTCGACGGGATCAGCTTCGACATCCGTGAGGGCGAGACCCTCGGCCTTGTCGGCGAGTCGGGCTGCGGCAAGACCACCACCATCACCCAGATCCTCACCCTGGCGCGGCCGACCGCGGGCTCGGTGGTGGTGCTCGGCCGCGACAGCGTCGATCTCGACGGCGGCGAGCGCCACGCCATCCGCCGCAACCTGTCGGTGGTCTTCCAGGACCCCCTGGCGTCGCTCGATCCGCGGATGCCGGTGGGCGACATCCTCGCTGAGGGGCTGCGCACCCACGGGGTCCCCAAGCAGCGCCGCGACCGGCGGGTGGGCGAGCTGCTCCGCCTGGTGGGGCTCGGGCCCGAGCACACCAGCCGCTATCCCCAGGACTTCTCCGGCGGCCAGCGCCAGCGTATCGCCATCGCCCGGGCGCTGGCCCTCGAGCCGCGGCTGATCGTCCTCGACGAGCCGGTGTCGGCGCTCGACGTCTCCATCCGGGCGGGGGTGATCAACCTCCTCGAGGAGCTCCGGGCACGGCTGGGCCTCGCCTACCTCTTCGTCGCCCACGACCTCTCGGTGGTGCGCCACATCGCCGACCGGGTCGCGGTGATGTACCTCGGCCGGATCGTCGAGATCGGCACCGTGGCCGCGGTCTTCGACACCCCCGCCCACCCCTACACCGAGGCGCTGCTCTCGGCGATCCCGGTCCCCGACCCTCGCCGCGAGCGGGCCCGGCGGCGGATCCTGCTCGAGGGCGACCTCCCCAGCTCCTTCGACATCCCGGCGGGCTGCCGCTTCCGCGCCCGCTGCCCGCGCTACGCGACCCTCCCCGACGGGCTGGGGGAGCGCTGCCGCGAGGAGGAGCCCCTGCCGCTGCCCCAGGGCGCCGACCACGACGCCGCCTGCCATTACCCGGGGCTGCCGGCGGCCGGATGAGGGGCGTCAGGAGACGGGCCGGTGCGGGAGCCTACACTGCGGCCAGCAACCGGCCAGGTGGCACCACCAGGGAGAGAACCGTGGCACCCGCACGACGGACGTGGATCGTCGGCCTTCTGACGGCACTGGGTCTGGCGGCCTCGGCCTGCGGGGGCTCGGGCGGGTCGGGGGGACCGACGGCGGGGTCATCCGCGCCGCCGGCGACCGCGATCGACATCAACAGGACCGACCGCAGCCAGCTCACCGACGGCGGCACCATCCGCTGGCCGATCGGCGGGTTGCCCCCCAACTTCAACGGCAACGAGCTGGACGGGACGAACGCCGACAACGGCGACGTCATGGGTGCGCTGATGCCCTCGCTGTTCCGCTTCGACGCCGCCGCGCAGCCGTCGGTGAACCCCGACTACCTCGAGTACGGTGACCTCACCGCCAGGACGCCCAAGGAGGTGGTCACCTACCGCATCAACCCGAAGGCGGCCTGGTATGACGGCACGCCGATCACCGAGGCCGACTTCGCGGCCCAGTGGAAGGCGCTGCGCGGCACCGATGCCGCCTACAAGGTGGCGTCGACCCAGGGCTACGACAAGATCGAGAGCGTGGCGCAGGGGAAGGACGAGCGTGAGGTCGTGGTCACCTTCGCCAGGCCCTACGTCGACTGGCGGGGCCTCTTCAGCTTCCTCTATCCGGCCTCGACCGACTCCAGCCCGAGCGTCTTCAACGACGGCTGGAAGGCGAAGCCGCTGACCACCGCCGGCCCCTTCAAGCTCGATGGCATCGACCAGACCGCCAAGACCATCACCCTGTCCCGCAACGAGAGGTGGTGGGGGAGGCCGGCCAAACTCGACCACATCATCTACCGGGTCATCGACAGCGACGCCTCGATCGACTCACTCGCGAACGGCGAGATCGACTTCATCGACGTCGGCCCGGACGTCAACAAGCTGAAGCGCGCCAGCACCACCAGGGGGATCACCATCCACAAGGCTGGCGGCCCCAACTTCCGGCACCTGACCATCAACGGCACCAGCCCGATCCTGAGCGACGTGAACGTGCGCAAGGCGGTGGCGATGTCGATCAACCGGTCCACCATCGCCAAGGCGCTGCTCGGCCCGCTGGGGGTGACGGCGGTGCCGCTCGGCAACCACATCTTCATGGCCAACCAGAAGGGCTACCAGGACAACTCCGGCCAGGTCGGCACCTACGACCCCACCAGGGCGGCGGCGCTGTTCGACGCCGCGGGGTGGAAGCTGAGCGGCACCCAGCGGACGAAGGCGGGCAGGCCGCTGACACTGCGCATCGTGATCCCCTCGCAGGTGTCGGTCAGCAAGCAGGAGTCGGAGCTGATGCAGTCGATGCTCGGTGCGGTGGGGGTGAAGCTGGACATCCAGACGGTGCCCTCGGCCGACTTCTTCGACAAGTACATCACCCCCGGTGACTTCGACCTCACCGTGTTCTCCTGGCTGGGCGGGGTGTTCCCGATCAGCTCGGCCAAGTCGATCTACGCCAAGCCCAAGCCGGGCGTCGGCGGCCAGCTCGACGTCCAGCAGAACTACGCACGGACCGGCTCCGACCAGATCGACCAGCTCTTCGACGAGGCCACCGGCGAGTTCGACCCCACCAGTGCGCTGGCCCTGGGCAACCAGATCGACACCCTGATCTGGCAGGAGGTGCACTCGCTGACCTTCTACCAGCGGCCGGAGATCATCGCCGCCAAGTCGACGCTCGGGAACTTCGGCGCCTTCGGGTTCGCCAGCGCCCCGTACGAGGACATCGGCTTCAGGAGGGCGTGACCGTGGCCAGGGACGCGCCCCCCTCGAGCGAGCGGGACGCGCCGGCCGCGGGCGAGGCCGACCGCGAGCTTGCGAGCGCCTTCTCCCGCTCGGTCGACGAGGGCTGCCACCGGCTCCAGCGCAGCCTGCCCGAGCTGCTCGCCACCGGCGCGGTCGGCGGGATCGACGTCACCTTCGGGGTCTTCGCGCTCTTCATCGTCGAGGCCGCCACCGGCAACCGGCTGCTCGCCGCACTCGCCTTCGGCATCGGCTTCATCGCCCTGACCCTGGCCCGCAGCGAGCTCTTCACCGAGAACTTCCTCCTCCCCATCGCCGCGGTGGTCGCCCACCGTCAACGCCCCAGCGCGATCCTGCGGCTCTGGGCCGGGACCGCGGTGATGAACCTGCTGGCCGGGTGGGTGATGACCTGGCTGGTGATCTTCGCCTTCCCCTCCCTGGAGCACGTCGCCCGCGAGTCCGCCGCGCACTTCACCGACCCCGGCATCTCCGGCCGCTCCTTCGCGAGCGCCCTGCTCGGCGGGGCGATCATCACCCTGATGACCTGGATGCAGCAGGGGGCGACGTCGGAGATGCCCAAGCTGGTGGCCGCCGCCGCGATCGCCTTCGTGCTCGCCGCGGCGCCTCTCGACCACGTGATCGTGGCCACCCTGGAGATGTTCGCCGGGTTGCACGCGGGTGCCACCTTCGGCTACGGCACCTGGGCGGTCACCGCGGCCTGGTACGCGCTGGGGAACGTCGTCGGCGGCGTCGGCCTGGTCACCATGCTCCGCCTCGTGCAGGTCGGCGAGGGCCGCATCCGCGACGAGCAGGGCACGGGCGGGTCGTAGCATCTCTCCTGATGGGAGAGAGCACCGTGGAGAGCGTCGTCGGGCTGCCCGCCCCCGGGCTGCGTCCGCTGGTCAGCCGCTACGTCGGCTACCGGATGGAGGGGTTCGCCCCGCGGCTGCACCGGGGCCTGCCCTCCCGGCACGTCACCCTGATCATCAGCCTGGCCGCGCCCATCAATGTCGCCGCGCTGCCTGGCCCCGCCC
>JAQBPH010000062.1:0-2648 GCA_028287625.1 Chloroflexota bacterium
GGGGGAGCGCGGCCAGCAGCAGCCCCACCACCACCCGGTTCCAGACCGCCGACCTGCGGTCGCGGATCAGCCCCACCACGGCGAGGAGCCACAGCACCGTGCCGGCGAGGATGAGGACGAGCGCCAACGCCACCGCCCGAGCGTAGCACCGGGCTCCGCCGGCTCCGCCGAGCCGTGCCGACGGGCTACCCTCGCCCCCCCACCGACACGGAGGAACCTCATGCGCGACAAGCACGGCGGGCCCACGGTGCTGCGCCGGTTGGGCCGGATCGGGATCGCCTCGGTCTTCATCCACAGCGGCATCGACGCGGCGTTCGAGCCGGGCACGAGGCCGGCGAAGCTCGAGGTCGTCGGCATCCCCGAGCCGGAGCTGATGGTTCGCCTCAACGGCGCCGGCATGGCGATCGCCGGCACCACCCTGGGACTGGGCATCCGCCCCCGTGAGTCGGCGCTCGCCCTGCTCGCGCTCCTCGTGCCCACCACGCTGGTGGGCCACGCCTTCTGGACGGAGGAGGGCCCCGCCCGGCGCATGCAGGAGGTGCAGTTCCTCAAGAACGTGGCCATGGCCGGCGGCCTGCTCACGGTGATCGTCTCCGAGAGCTGAGCCGGCGACCGGAGGGTGGGGTGGCCAGAGGGATTTGAACCCTCGACCTCCAGGGCCACAACCTGGCACTCTAACCAACTGAGCTATGGCCACCCCGAGCCGGCCGCGGCCGCGCGGCCGCGACGAGGCGGAGTGATGATACCCGCCCCGGCCCCGGGCTGACCGTCCGCCGGGCTGGTGGGAGGTTTCCGATGCGCCTCGACGCGTGGCACGCCGCCGGCGTCGAAGCGGCGGGCAGGAGGGCTACTTGCGCCGGGCAGCCCCCCCGGCCCGATCATATGTGGCGGCGCGCTGACCGTCCGCGACCACCGTAGACTGCCCCGGCCCGCCCCCTTAGCTCAGCTGGATAGAGCAGCCGCCTTCTAAGCGGCCGGTCGCAGGTTCGAGTCCTGCAGGGGGCGCCATCGGGCACAAAATGGCGTGGTTCCAACATTTTCTCCCCCTTCATCAGTGCTGCCCGGAGGCGCTCCAGAGGCGCCTGAAAGTGCGAGGCGTCCCCTCACAGACCTGTGACCGAGGATGTATCCTTTTTCGGTCACAGACCTTGCCAGAGGGCCCCGCATGCGTCCCATTCAGCGCCGACAGCGGCCGCTGACCACGGTCGCTCCACCGCAACCCAATCAGCCAGTGCGCTGGGACGACGCCGTCGAGGAGTTCATCGCCACTCAGGCCCGGCGCCTGCGCGCGCAGCGGACGCTGGACAACCACCGGTGGGTGCTCATGGGCCGGGTGAAGGAGTACGCCGACGGTCACGGCCTCACCACCGTCGATCGCTGGGACGCCGGCGCCTTTGAGGGCTTCCAGCACGATCTCGCCGAGGTGACCGACGCCGAGGGCAGGCCGTACTCCGCCTCCACCCAGCACATCCATTACCGCAACCTGCGGCAGTTTCTCCGCTTCTGCGTCGAGCGCGGCTACCTGCAGGACACCTCCGCGCTGACCGTCCGCGGTCCGCGGCTGCCCAGGCAGCTGCCCCGCTCGCTGACGCCCGAGGAGGAGCGCCGCCTGCTGGCCGTCGCCCGCGCCGGCGCGGGCCGCGACGGCGGCCGCGACGGCGTCCTGGTCGAGCTCCTCCTCCGCTGCGGCCTCCGACCCTTCGAGGTCATCCGGCTCTGCGTCGAGGACGTCTTCCAGACGAGCAAGGGCGACTGGCTGCTCCGGGTCTACGGGAAGGGGCACAAGGAGCGGATCGTCCCTCTCGACACTCCCAGGTGCGCGTTCAGTCGTGTCGTTCTGCAGTACATCGACAGGCAGCGACCGAAGGACACCCGGCGTCACGAGCTCTTCCTCAGCGCCCGCCGGCGGGGCGACGATTACCAGCCGCTCACCGCCTCGGGCGTCGGTCAGATCATCGATCGCCTCTGCGAGCGGTCCGGACTCCATGGTGAGGCGGTGAAGGCCTACGCGTACCGGTTGCGGCATACCTTCGCGATGCGTGCGCTGGAGGCCGGCGCCGGGCCACATGAGGTCCGGCGCGCCATGGGGCACGAGACCTTCGCGATGACCATGCGCTACCTCGAGGCCACCGACGACGACCTCATCGCGGCCTGGAAGCGGCGGAGTGATTAGCCGCATGGGAGGAACTCCCCCATCCCGTCCACGTCGGGGATCTCGACCAGGACGCGGATCACCTGCGCGGCCTTGTGGCGGTTGACCGGGAGACCGTGCACCATGCGGCCGACGGTCGTCTGGCTGACGCCTGTCTTCAGCGCAAGCTCGCGCTGGGTGAGGTCCTTGCGGTTGAGCGCGGCGACGACCTTCTGCGGGTCGAGGATCACCCTGCCCATCTCATCCTTCCTCGTGCGGTGGTGTACCCAGCGCGGCCGCGTGCGAGTGCTCGCACATCGAGTCCATCTCCCGCCTCCTGAGGATCGCCGTCGAGATGGGGCGCCAGACCCATCGAGCCCGGCCCGTGGATATGGAGCCAGCCATCCGTCGCTGCCAGTGCGGCGGTCCCATCAGTCCCAATCGTCGTCCTCCTCCATGCCGCCGGAGGGCTCCATCTCGTCCTCCTCCTCCGCAGCCATCTCTGCGCTGGTGGACG
>JAQBPH010000063.1:0-4466 GCA_028287625.1 Chloroflexota bacterium
CCGAGCAGGCGGGCCGGCCGCGCGGGGACGGCGAGCAGTGCGGCGATCGCCGTGCTCGCCGCAACGGTCACCGGCTCAGGAGACGGTGACCGTGCCGTCCATCCCGGGGTGGAAGGTGCAGTGGTACGGGTACTGGCCCGCCCGGGTGAACTTCACCTGGTACCTGTCGCCACCGGCCATGGTCCCCGAGGTGAGCTCGGGGTTGGCGTCGAAGGTGACGTTGTGGGGCGCCGTGCCCGCGTTGGTCCACTGCACCACGCCACCGGAGCTGACGGTGATCGCCGCCGGGTCGAACTTGAGGCCGGCGGTCTCCTGCACCGTCTGGGCCGCGGTCTGGCCGGTCACCTGCTCGCCGGCGGCCGGCGGCGGCGTGGGCACCGCCGCCGAGGTGGCGCCCTGCGATGCGGAGAGCGAGGGCACGGGCAGCGGCTGCCCGCTCACCGCGCCGGCCACGATGGCCAGCCGGCGGGCCAGGGCGTCACCGCTCAGCTCGCCGACGTTGAGGGCGATGCCGACCACCGCGGGGCCGTCCTGCACCGCGATGAGGCCGGAGGTGCCGGTGGTGCTCACGTACGCCGGCCCGAGCGGGCGCAGCCCGGCGGTGACGTCGGCGAGGGAGCTGAGGGTCCCCTTCGGGTAGACGCTCACCACCAGCGCGGGGCCGCGCCCCGACTGGTAGGTGCACTGTCCCACCGTCGAGTGCGAGCCCACCGAGGTCACCAGGTAGTGGCCCGGGGGCGCCGGGTCGGGGGTGCCGCTCGGCGCCGGCGTCGGGGCCCCGGAGGGCGCGGCCGGCACCTCGGCGCCCGAGGGCAGGGCGAGGGCCGCCGCCACCGCGTCGGCGGGCACCAGCCTGCAGGCGTCGGGGGTCACCGCCGGGGCCGGCGGGATGGTGTCCGCGCTGATCTCGCCGGGCGACGAGGAGCAGCCGGAGAGCAGCAGGAGCGCGGCGCCGAGAGCCGCGGCACGCAGCCCGCCGAGGGTCCGGCCGGCGCGCTGAGGGGTCCCGGGTCTCGGTGTGGGCATGGCGGCGGGATGATAGTCGATCGATCTGGAGCGAAGCGTCAGACCGCCGCGACGGGGGACCTACTGTCCGGGCGGCGGTGGGTTGCGCAGGTCCACGACCACGGGAGCGTGGTCGGACGGGCCCTTGCCCTTGCGGGCGTCGCGGTCGACGTAGGCGTCGGCGACCGCCGCGGCGAGCGAGGGGCTGGCGTACACCAGGTCGATCCGCATCCCCTGGTTCTTGTGGAACATCCCGGCGCGGTAGTCCCAGTAGGTGAAGGGACGGTCGTACTTGAGCGGCCGGGGCACGACGTCCTCGAGACCCAGCGCGCGCAGCCCGGCGAGCGCCTCGCGCTCGGGAGCGGTGACGTGGGTGGACGCGGCGAAGGCGGCCGGGTCCCAGACGTCGGCGTCGGTGGGTGCGACGTTGAAGTCGCCGCAGACCACCAGCTCGCGCCCGCCGGCGAGCTCGCCGGCGACGGTCTGCTGGAGTGCGCGCAGCCAGTCGAGCTTGTAGACGTACTGGGGGTGGCCGACCTCGCGACCGTTGGGGACGTAGACCGACCAGACCCGGACGCCGGCGCAGGTGCCGCCGACCGCGCGGGCCTCCGGCGGGGTGGTCGGCGGCGCCCCGGGCAGCCCCGCGGTCACCTCCTCCAGCCCCACTCGCGAGAGCAGTGCCACGCCGTTCCAGCGACCCAGGCCGTGCGACGCCACCTGGTAGCCGAGCGCCTCGATCTCGGCGAGGGGGAACTCGGCGTCGGCGCACTTGGTCTCCTGGAGGCAGACCACGTGGGGCGCGGTCTGCTCCAGCCACTCCAGCAGCCGGGGCAGTCGCGCGGCGATGGAGTTGACGTTCCAGGTGGCCAGCCTCACGGCCCCAATCTTGGCAGGTGGCCCCCGGGGCGGTTTCGGGCCGCGCCCCCCGCGGGAACGCTGTCCGGGCAGATGGAGACCACCTTCCCGACGCCCGTCGACCCCCCTCTGGACCAGCGCTCGATCGGCGACGACGCCTTCTACGAGTGGCTGCTCTCCGACCACCCGCTGGCGGCCGCCGAACGCGAGCGGCGCCGGCACGAGCACTACCTCCGCCGCAACGCCCAGCGCGCCGAGATCCGCGAGCTCATCGACCACTGGACTCCCGAGGCCTCCCAGCGGCTCTTCGCGCTGCGCGAGTCGATGCGCCGCTTCGCCGACCGCTGGGAGGCGGTCTGTGACGAGTGGCTCCAGGGTGAGACCGTCGACGTCGACGCGGTGCGGGCGCGCCTCGTCCTGCAGCGCCGCGACCGGGGCGACCCCGGCTACCGCTATCCCGAGCGCTACCTCGGCAGCCGCGCCGCGGCATCGCCGCCGCCGCCGGCGCAGGAGCCATCCGGCCTCCTCCTCCAGCTCGAGCAGACCGCCGACCGCGAGTTCCTCTACGAGCGCTTCGGCATCGACCCCGGCCCGCTGGCGCCCCGGCTGCGGGTGATGCCCACCCAGGCGCTGCTGGGGCTGGAGCAGACCGCGTGGGGCGTGGGGATGCGCGAGATGCGCTGGCGGCCGGACGAGATCCTGGCCGAGACCGTCCTCGGCGGCGGCGCCGCGGTGGGACCGCGCCGGGTGGTGGTCCCCGCCGACTCGGTGCGGGCGCGTGGGCGCGAGCAGCGGGGCGGCAGGCCGGCGCTGGCGATCCGCCGCGGCGACCGGGACGTCCTCAGCCTCGCCGGGGTCGAGGATGCCGGCGGTGTCGCGGTCGTCACCGTGGCCGCCGACCCCAGGCTGGGCCGCAGCAGCGAGCGCATGCCGCTGTTCCTCGAGCCGGACGAGGAGGGCGAGTGGCTCGACGGCGGCCTCGACCCCGGCCGGCTCTCCGCCATCCTCGGCCGGCCCCGGTCATCCGCGGAGCTGAGCGTCCTGCCGGTCGCGCGGTAGGGGCGAGCCTTCTCAGCCTGCGGCCCGGCCTCCGGTGGGAGCCGCCTGGAGACGGGAGCCGATGCACCGGCCCATCTGGTCGATCAGCCTGCTGGAGACGTCCTCGATGGCTCCCCGACCGAACTGGGCGATGCGTCCGGTCACGGTGAGGTCGGTCTCCAGCCGCACCTCCGTGCCGCCCTGGGGGGTCGCCGCCACGGTGAGCACCAGCCCGGCGCGCACCGAGCCCTGGCCACCGATCTCGCGGCCCTCGCCCTCGATGGTCACGGTCGCCGAGGTGTCGTCCTCGGCCACCTCCCGGATGTTCGCCGTGCCCTGGTAGGCGACCTGGACCGCGCCCACCTTGATCTTCAGCCGGCCACGGAAGGTCTGGGAGTCGACCACCTCGGAGATCTCCGCGCCGGGCACGCAGCCGACCACCTGGTTCACGTCCAGCAGGTAGGCGAAGACCTGGTCCGGGGCAGCGTCGACGGTGAAGGAGCTGGTGATCCTCATCGGGTCTCCTTGGAGAGCGCGAGCGGCGCATCGATGTAGCGGCCGGGGTCGGCCAGGAAGCGGGTGCGACAGCCGGCGGCGCAGAACCAGTAGTCGACGCCCTGGTGAGCGGTCCGATGACGCCCCGTCGCCATGTCGACGGTCATCCCGCAGACCGGGTCGATGGCCTCGGTCGCTGCCGCCGGGGGCGGGATCTCCGCCGCCGAGGCCGCCGCCGCGCGCAGCTGCACCAGCTCTGCGAGGACGGCGACCGCGATCTCGGGATTGGCGATGCGGCCCAGGTCGAGCCCGGCGGGGGCGTGCACCCGGGCAAGCGACGCCTCCGACACACCGCGCTCGCGCAGGACACCGAGAACGCTCTCGGCGCGGCGGCGCGAGGCCACCAGGCCGACGTAGGCGGCGCCGGTCGAGAGCGCCCATTCCAGCCAGTCCTCGTCGTCGTGGCCCTGGGTGGCCACCACCACGAAGGAGCCCTCCGAGACCCCGGCGGCGAGGTCGCGGGCGACCCCGGGCCGGCCCTCCTCGGGCTCGGGGTCGACGGTCACCGTGTTCCAGCCCAGCGCTCCGGCCATGCCGGCCAGCGCCTCGACCGCCGGAGAGCGCCCCACCACGGCGAGCAGCGGTCGGGGCAGGATGGGCTCGAGGAAGACCTCCAGCGCACCCTCGCTCTGGCAGGTCATGGGCAGCGACACCAGCCCCTCCCCCGCCTCCTCCCGGGCACCGGGCGCGGTGCCCAGGAGGACGAGGCGGGGTGTGCCCTCCCGGAGGGCACGGAGCGCCTCACGCACCACCGCCGGGCCGGCGCAGGCGCCGCCGACCCAGCCGTGGAGGACGCCGTGGCTGTCGATCACCGCGCTGCAGCCGGGCTTCCCCGAGCTGGGCGCGCGCCGCCGCACCACGGTGGCGAGCACCAGGGGCTCGCCCTGGCGCCGCATCCGGTGGGCGAGCTCGAGGACGTCGACCATGGTGCGAACCGCTCCCCGTCACTCGGTCACGCCGGCGGCGCGGAGGGCCTTCCACACCTTGTCGGAGGTGACCGGCATGTCGATGTT
>JAQBPH010000074.1:0-8155 GCA_028287625.1 Chloroflexota bacterium
GCATGCTCTCGAGATCCTTCTCGCCGTGGAAGGCGGTCTCGGTGCTCTCGACGTCCGGGTTCGGGGTGGTCGGCTCAGCCATCACGTTCCTCCACTCAGGACGATCCACGGAGGTGGCCGTCCTGCCGTCAGTCCCTGCCCGGGGTGGGGAGCCGCGAAACCGAGTGAACCGGGTTCCCGGCGCGGTCAGACCAGGGTGAAGTGCCGCAGCAGGTCGATCACGGTGTGGGCGATGCGCGCCGCCTTGGCGTCGTCAACGACGGTCGGGTCGAGATCGGGGATGTACCGCGCCACCCCGGCGGGATCGTCGTTGACCAGATAGCGCACCAGGGCGTGTCCGATCTGGGCGGCGGTGGTGTCGTCGAGCTCCTCGGGCGGCATGCGCGTCCTCACCTGTGGTGACCCGCGTCGTGCGGGCTCTGGGAGATGAAGGCTACCCCGCGGTCGTGAACCCGTGACGTGTCGCGGCGCGATCGCTCCGGATGGGTGGATGCTCGACCACCGGGCAAACATTACAGATATGTTAGGATGTCGAAGGGGACATGTTCTCCCCTCTCACGCACAGCGCTGTGCTGCGTTAGGAGCCACATGACCGGACACAGCGTGACCGTGATGACCAGCACCGGTGGGTTCATCCCCGGCGCCTCACACCGCGCGACCTGCAGCGCCTGCGGATGGCGCGGAGATCGTTACGCCCAGCGCGAGAGGGCCGACGCCGAGGCGCGCCACCACCATGAGACCGCCGAGCCCCTCGTGTTCGAGACGCCGACGCAGGCCAGCACCGACGCGGACGGCGAGGCCGCCGAGCGCAGGCACCTCAGGGCCCGCGCCAGGTCGGCGGCGGGCTCGCACAACGCCGCCCGCACCGAGGCCCGGGGACGCATCGACGCGGCTCTGGGAGACCCCGAGCACCAGGAGGCGCTCGACGCCGAGATCGACCGGCAGCTCGCCGCACTTCGCCGCCCGCCGCTGCGACCGTAGCCTCCCCTCTGTCAGGGCAGCCGCCGGACGTTCGACCCGCCGTTCAGTGTGGCTGCGGGTGGTCCGTCGCAGGCAGACTGCTCGCATGCCCCGCCGTGTCCACCACAGGCGGATGGTTCTGCGGCACGAGGACCACGATGCGGTCGTACGGTGCGTACGACGGCCGTGGGCCCGACGGCGGCGGCGGCGGATACCTGCCGTACGTGCCGAAATCGCCGTCAAGGTAGCAAACGGCAACAGGCTCGGCCGCTGGCTGATGGCGGAACGGCGAGCGCCCCGCGTGCGCTGGGATTCCAAAGCGTCCATGCTCCTGCCACACTGATACAGCGCCAGCGGTGGACATGTATCCGGCGGCAACGCGCACCGCGCTCCCGGTGGTCTGCGCGACGGCAGCACCGGACGATGTGCACACCGCGACGGCGCTCGCATCACCGAGAGGCGGTGCCGGTGCGGTCGGCCTGAAGGCGGCGAGCACTGCCGTGAAGTCCATGGACATCCGGTCGCGGCCACCGATGCCGCCGGCGCCGAGGTACGTGATCCGCCATGTGCCGGGTGTGGAGCTCTCGGGTACGAGCACCGTCCATTCCGAGCCGATGAAGGTGAGAGGCGAACACAGGTACCGATAGCTTCCCGGGTGTCCGGCGACGGCGGTCGGCCCCTCCGCGTGCGACGCCGGCCTGCCCCCGCAATGACCCTGGAAGGCGACGGCGGGATCGGTGCCTGCCAACCTCTCGATGGTGAAGCGGGGGCCGTGCACGATGGGCTGAGGCGGAGATTCGTCCGTCACCGCCGTTCCCGGATACTCCTCGACGCTCCACCCTTCGGGGACGGGAAGGGAGATGCCCAGCGCAGCTCGATACACGCTGCGCAGAGCCGGCTGCGGCAGCGGCGACGGCGAGCGGCCCGCTGCGGACGAGGTGGGAGAGCCGGCCTGGCTGCAGGCGGCGAGTGCGGCGACGGCGATCGACGGAGCGCAGATGCGCCGCAGGCTGACCACCCGGTCAGGGTACATGCGAGGTCCTCGCGTGGTGGAGGCGTACGCCGCCGGCCACATGGCGTCCGGAGGTTGCCGTCGGCGCTACGCCGGCCCCGGGGCCGGGTATCCTCCTCTCCTCATCCGCCCGGGGTGTGGGGTACGGCGGCAGACTGACCCGGAAAGTCCTTGCGGGCCCCCGTAGCTCAGTGGATAGAGCAGAGGTTTCCTAAACCTTGTGCGCAGGTTCAATTCCTGCCGGGGGTACCAGCGGGGCTCGGGAGGCCGCGGTCACAGCGACGGCGTGCTGCCCGAGGAGACGTTGAACATCCCGGCCCAGGCGTCGTGGAAGCGCGGCGAGGGAAGGGCGGGCTCCGGCGTGGCGGGGGTGTCGAACATCGCCTGGATGGGAAGCTCGCAATCGTGGCAGACGATCCAGATCATGCTGGCCTCGCCGACCGGGCGCTCCAGCTGGTGACGCCGACCGCAGTCCTCGCAGGTGATGGCGATGCGCGTCATGTGAGTACCCCTTCCGGTGTTCGGTTCTCTGCTGTGTTCCACCGCCGGTGCGGCCGTGGAGATACCTTCTCAGGCCGGGGTACAGGCCACGGTGAAGCACCCGTTCAGACTTGTGAAGACGGTGCAGCGATCGTGTGACCGCGGCGGGGACCTCGCGTCGCCACCAGGTGAGACCATGCCGGCATGGACGAGCTGAACGACCACCTGACGAAGCTGCTCCAGGAGCTGGCGGCCCTCCGGGAGCGCCTGGAGGGGCCCCTGGCCGCCCTGATCGCAGACCAGCGCGCCCGCTCGCCGTTCGCCTACCTGATGGAGCCGGCCCCGCCCGCCGGACCGTCGCCCGAGACCGGCGGGGCACCGCCCGCGCCGTAGCGGCGACCCGGTCTCCTGGTCGGGTCGGGGCACCTCGGCGATCCCCCGCGGCCATCGGGATGAGGATGCCGGAGGCATCCGTGGAGAGAGCTGCTGCGTAGCCTCCCATGAACCCGACGACAACGGAGGAGCCGCCGTGGACGAGCTGACGCAGAGCCTGCAGGTCCTGGTGGAGCAGATCGGCGACATGCGCAGGGGGCTCGAGGAGCAGCTCGCCCTCCTGATCGAGGACCAGCGCTCTCGATCCGCCTTCACCTACCTGATGGAGCCGTCCGAGGCTGCCGAGTAGGCGCGCGGGGTACGCTGTCCGGGCCGGCTTGGGGGAGGCGGAACACGCCGGCGTCGACAAGGAGAGTGCCGTGGACGACATGAACGCCTTCAACCGGCAGGTCATCGACGAGTTCCGCGCCAACGAGGGCCGCGTCGGCGGCCCCTTCCAGGGCGCTCCGATGGTGCTGCTGCACACCACCGGCGCGCGCAGCGGCCAGGAGCGGATCATCCCCCTTGTCTACCGGCCGGTGAACGGTGACATCGCCGTGTTCGCCTCGAAGGCCGGCGCGCCCGACCATCCGGCCTGGTACTTCAACCTCGTCGCCAAGCCCGACGTCACCGTTGAGGTCGGCACCGAGACCTACCCGGTCACCGCGCGGGTCGCCGAGGGCGACGAGCGCGAGCGCATCTGGGAGGACCAGAAGCGGGTGATGCCGAACTTCGCCGAGTACGAGCAGAAGACCACGCGGGTGATCCCCGTGGTCGTCCTCGAGCGGGCGGGCTGACCGACCCCTCGGCGTCCAGGGCAGGCGCAGCCCCCGAGGGCCGTCAGCGGCCGTTCACAGCCCTCGCGGAGGAGTGCCCGCGAAGGTTCAGGGGAAGGGCGTCCTGGACGGCGGCGACGATGGCGGCGTCGTCGCTCTCGACGGGGATGGAACCGTCGGCGCCGGCCCGCATCGCCAGGCGGCCGCCGGCCCGGCGGGTGAGCACCACGATCGTCGAGTCGGGCACCCGGGACCGGATCGGCGCGGTGGCCTCGATGCCGCCGAGCTCGGGAAGCTCCGCCTCGATGACGACGAGGTCGGGCTGGTGGTGCTCGGCGAGCTGGACCGCGCGGACGCCGTTCTCGGCCTCGGCCACCACCGTGTAGCCGCCGGATGCCTCCAGCAGGCCCACCACTCGCTCGCGCGTCTCCGGTCCACCGGCGACGAGCGTTTGAATCCCCATCAGTCCTCTCCAAGGAGCTTACAGGGTCACTATAACATCAACTCGCCCCGGAGAGGCGTCCCGGACGGGATTGCCGGGCGAACGCAGCCCTGTGGCGCTCGGCGCCGAGCACTGGCGCCGCCCTGCGCAGCCTCCCGGCAGGCCCGCATGATGCAGCGGCAACCACCGTTATCACTACCAGGAAGGATGCCCAGTGCGTGCCAAGGCCGCAGGGTTCTCTCCGGGAGACACAGATGGCCACGGTGGGCATCCGCGAGGCGGCACGACTGCTGGGCGTCAGCACCGACACGATCCGGCGGCGGATCGAGCGGCGTGACCTGTCCGCGCACAAGGATGCCAGCGGCCGCTGGATGATCGACCTCGACGACTCCCTGGTGGCGCAGGCTGCTCCGCCTGCGGACGAGGCGATGAGCAGCGACCGCGAGGAGCTGATCCGGCTCCGCGCCGAGAAGGAGGCGCTGGAGACGCTCCTCGAGGAGGTGCGCACCTCGCGGGACCGTACCGTGGAGGCCGAGGCCGAGCTGCGGCGCATCCTCGCCGTGCTCACCCTCCGGAGCCAGGGCATCACCGGCCCCGAGGGCGCGCCCGAGACCGTCGAGGCCCAGTCGCCGCGCCGCTGGTGGCAGCGGCGCCGTCCGGCACTCGAGCGCCGGCCCGAGGACGACCCGCACGACCCCGGCTCGGCAGGCTGACCGGCTCGTCCCACGCCGTATCGGGGATCTCGCATGGGCAGCTCTTGGGCATGCCCATGGCGGATGCGCAACCCTGCGCACGTTTGCGTGTATACTCGGAGACCTCTGAACTCTGTTCCCCCCCCTCTCGGGGCGTCCCTGGTTTCCGGGGGCGCCCTTTTTTACGTCAGTTGGGGCAAACGCACGCAACGCGTAGGCAGTGGGAGCGGTGTCAGCCCGCGTCGGACCCCTCCGCCGCACCGCCGTGGCGTCCCGCGCCGCCGCTGAAGCGCTTCGCGCCGTGACGCGTCTCGCCCGATCGCACCACCTCGATGCCATGGCGGAACTCGTTGTCGAGCGCGTCGCCGAGGTCGAGCGACCACTGTTCGAGTGTGCTGACGCGGTCGGAGCGCATGCACCGCTGGGGCAGGGCGGCGAGCTCACGGCCCAGCTCGACGGCGGCGGCGAGCGCCGACCCCGCCGGCACCCGGCGGTCGGCGAGCCCCCAGGCGTGGGCCTCGGCGGCGTCCACCGGCCGGCCGGTCAGGATCATGTCGAGAGCGCGCCCCTGGCCGACGATGCGGGGCAGCCGCACCGTGCCGCCGTCGATGAGCGGAACCCCCCAGCGGCGGCAGAAGACCCCGAACACGGCGGTCTCGGAGGCGACCCGGAGGTCGCACCACAGCGCCAGCTCCAGGCCGCCGGCGACCGCGTGTCCCTCGACCGCGGCGATCACCGGCTTGCCGAGCTGGAGGCGGGCCAGCCCGAGCGGGGCGTCGCCGTCCGCGGTCAGCCGGTTCATGCGCTCGCCGCCGCCGGCGATGGCGTGGAGGTCGGCGCCGGCGCAGAAGACCCCGCCGGCCCCGGTGAGCACCGCGACACCGCGTTCGGGGTCGGCGTCGAAGGCGCGGAAGGCGGCCGCCAGCGCCTCCGCCGTGGGGCGGTCGACGGCGTTGCGCACCTCCGGACGGTCGATGGTGACCACCGTGACGGCGCCGTCGTGCTCGACCCGGACCCCGCTCATGCTCTGCTCGGTGCGCTCACGCCGAAGGCGTCCTCGGCGGCTCGGACGATGCCGACGTAGCCGGTGCAGCGGCAGAGGTGGCCCCCGAGGGAGTCGAGGATCTCCTCGCGGGTCACCTCGCCCCTCCGCGGCCACAGCTCGGCGAGGGACATGAGGATGCCGGCGGTGCAGAAGCCGCACTGCAGGCCGTGGTGCCGGTGGAGGGCGTCCTGCAGGGGGTGCAGGTCGCCGCCGGCGGCGAGCGACTCGACGGTGGTCACCTCCGAGGCGTCGACCGCGCCGACGCGGAACTCTACCCGACAGGGCAAGGAGCTGATGGCCTGGGGGAGGCCCGCCCAGAGCCTACGCCGGGCGGCGCAGCCGGGGGGTGCGGCGCCGGGCCACGGGGCGCGACGCCGTGCTGGCCTGAGGCATCTGCACCGGGGCGGAGGGGTCGGAACCGCCGATGCTCGGCGGGTTCGCGATCACCAGGGCGGCCATCTCGGAGGCCTCCATGGTCTCCACCTCGAGCAGCCGGCGAGCCACCGCCTCGAGCGCGTCGCGGTACTCGACCAGGGTCTGCCGGGCCCGCTGCTCGGCCTCGGCGATGAGCCGCTCGACCTCCTCGTCGACCGCCCACGCCATCCGCTCCGAGTGGTCGCGGCCGAGGCTGTCGGCGCCGGTGCCGCTGAAGGTGCGCAGCCCGAGCGGGCTCATGCCCCACTCGGTGACCATCCGCCGCGCCATCTCGGTGGCGCGCTGCAGGTCGTCGTGGGCCCCGGTGGTGATGTGCTCGGCGCCGAAGACCAGCTCCTCGGCGCAGCGGCCGCCGAGCATGGCGGCGAGCTTGTCGCGCAGCTGGGCACGGCTGAGCAGCACCCGCTCCTGCTCGGGGAGGGCCATGGTCCAGCCCAGCGAGCGGCCCCGGCTGACGATGGTGATCTTGTGGACGGGGTCGCAGTGGGCGAGCACGTGGAAGACGATGGCGTGGCCGGTCTCGTGGTGGGCGATGACCGAGCGGTCGCGCTCGGTGAGGATGCGGCTGCGGCTGGCGGCGCCGCCCATCACGCGGGCGATCGCCTCCTCCAGGTGGTCCATGCCGATGGCGCCGGCGTTGCGGCGCGCCCCCAGCAGGGCGGCCTCGTTGAGCACGTTGGCGAGGTCGGCGCCCGAGAAGCCCGGGGTCTGGCGCGCCAGGGTGCGCAGGTCGACGGTGGGGGAGAGCTTCTTGTTGCGGGCGTGGACCTCGAGGATCTTCACCCGGCCGGCGACGTCGGGCACGTCCACGCTCACCTGGCGGTCGAAGCGCCCGGGTCGCAGCAGGGCGGGGTCGAGGACGTCGATGCGGTTGGTGGCGGCGATGACGATGATGTTGGCCCGGTCGTCGAAGCCGTCCATCTCCACGAGCAGCTGGTTGAGGGTCTGCTCGCGCTCGTCGTTGCTGTTCATGCCGCTGCCCCGGCGGCGGCCGACGGCGTCGATCTCGTCGATGAAGATCAGGCAGGGCGCCTGCTTGCGGGCCTGGGCGAACACGCCGCGCACCCGGCTGGCGCCCACGCCGACGATCATCTCGACGAACTCCGAGCCGCTGATGGCGATGAAGGCCACCCCGGCCTCACCCGCCACCGCCTTGCTGAGCAGCGTCTTGCCGGTGCCGGGAGGGCCGGCGAGGAGCACGCCCTTGGGGATGGTCGCCCCCAGGCTGCGCAGCCGCTCGGGATCCCTGAGGTACTCGACGATCTCGGCCAGCTCCTCCTTGGCCTCCTCGACGCCGGCGACGTCGGAGAACCGCACCGTGGGACGGCTCACCTCGCGGCGGGGCATCGAGCCCATGCCCATGCGGCCGCCACCCCGGCTGCGGGAGAGCAGGACGAAGGTGAGGACGAGGAGGAGGATGCCGCCGACGATCGGCAGCAGGGTGAGCAGGGTGCGCTGGCCGTCGCCGACGCGATACCCCGTGACCACGGTGAGCACCATGACCACGAGCAGGGGGACGCTGAGCAGCGCTCCCAGGAGGATGAGGAGCAGCAGCCGGCGTGGGTCTCGCATACGGGCACTCTGAGCCTTCGGGGCCGCCGTGACCAGCCCTGTCACGCGGCCGTCATTCCCCTGTCAGCGGACGGTGACGGCCGCCGGCCGCCGGGGTGCGACCCTCGTGACACGGCGCGGCACCGCGTCCCTGTACAGTCGATCCCCTCAGGCGATGTCCCTCAGACCCTCTCCGCAGCAGTCCTCCCGATGAGCGCCGCCCGTCGCGGTGCCATCGCGGCGACCGTCCTTCTCGTTGGACTCGTGGCGCTCCTGCTGAGCCCCGGCGCCTCCCGCGCCGAGACGGTGACGACCACCACCACGGGCTCGCTGTCGACGCTGGCGGCCAAGACCACCAGCACGTCGACGACGATCTCCACCACGCCGTGC
>JAQBPH010000075.1:0-5890 GCA_028287625.1 Chloroflexota bacterium
GGCTCGGCGGTGGTCGCCGCCATGGACGGGCCGGCGCTCGCCGAGTACCTGGCGCTCTGCGGCTGGGCCCTGGCGCGCGCCCACGCCCGCTCCGGCGACGCCGCCGCGATCAGCGGCTACCTCGGCACCGGCGACACCTTCGACCAGGCGGTGACCCACTTCGCCGCCGGCTACGCGACCCAGACGGCGCACGACCATGCCGCGCTCGTCGAGGCGGTGCACGCCGGGCGGGTCACCGCCGCGACCGACGCCTGAGCCGCGGCCGGCTCAGCCGGGGGCGCTGCCGAAGCGGCGCACCGCCCAGGCGGTCGCCCCCACCAGCCCGGAGTCGGTGCCGAGGGCGGCGACGACCACCCGGCAGCGAGCCAGCGGGACCGCGAAGGCGATCTCCGGGAGGGCGGCGCGCAGCGGGGCGAAGAGCAGCTCCCCGGCCAGGCTGAGGCCGCCGCCGATGGCCACCACCTCGGGGCTGAGCACGTTGACCAACCCACCCAGGGCGCGGCCCAGGGCACGGCCGGCGTCCTCGAAGAGGCGGCGGGCAAGCGCGTCGCCGGCCTCGGCGGCGGCCTGCACGTGGCGGGCGTCGAGGCTGTCGCCGGCGGCCGCCAGCTGCGACGTCTCACCGGCGGCGAGGGCGGCGCGGGCGCGCAGGGCGATCGCGGTGCCCGACGCCACGCCCTCGAGGCAGCCCGGGTGCCCCTGGTGGCAGGGCGGTCCGCCGGGGTCGATGGAGATGTGCCCGAGCTCGCCGGCGGTGCCCGCCGCACCCGTGTAGAGCTCGCCGTCGAGCACCATGCCGCCGCCCACCCCGGTGCTCACGGTGACGAAGATGAAGTCGCGGGTGCCCCGTCCCGCCCCCAACGTCCACTCGGCGAAGCCGGCGAGGTTGGCGTCGTTCTGGAGCACCACCGGGCAGCCGAGCATGCCGCCGAGCAGCCGGCCGGCCTCCAGCCCCTCCCAGCCGGGAAGGTTGGGGGCGGCGTAGACCACCCCGGCGCCGGGGTCGAGCGGCCCGGGAACGCCCATGGCCAGCCCCGCCGGGGCCCTGCCACCGGTCACCTCGAGCACCGCCGCGGCGACCGCATGGAGGACGGCGATCGGCCCCTCGGCGGCGGGGGTGGGACGGCGCACCGGCTCGTCGTGGATCCCGGGCCCGGTGGCGACCGCCGCGCGGATCAGCGTGCCCCCCAGGTCGACCCCGACGAGGGCGCGGGTCACCTCCGGGCGCTCTCCGCCGCCGCGGGGACGACCCGGTCGGGCGCCGCCGGATCGTCGTCCTCCATCGAGTGCCAGTGGGCGCCGGCGGCGAGCGCGTTCGCCTGGGACGGTCCCCAGCTGCCGGCGGGATACGGGTGCACCGGCCCGGGCTGGCGGATGACCGGGTCGACGATCTCCCACCCGCGCTCCACCTCGTCCTCGCGGATGAAGAGGGTGTGGTCGCGATGGAGCACGTCGTGGAGCAGCCGCTCGTACGCCTCCGGCGGCGAGACCTTGAAGGAGCTGCCGTAGGCGAAGTCCATGTGCACCTTCTGGGTGCGGATCTCCGGCCCGGGCTGCTTGGCGATGAAGCTGAAGGAGATGCCCTCGTCGGGCTGGATGCGGATCACGAGGTGGTTGGAGTGGACCGCGTGCGTCCCTCCGCTTCCGGAGAACAGGTGGAGGGGCACGTCCTTGAAGGCGATGGTGACCCGGGTCTCTCGGGCGCGCAGCCGCTTGCCGGTGCGCAGCAGGAACGGCACCCCGGCCCAGCGCCAGGAGTCGATGCGGAGGCGGAGCGCCGCGTAGGTCTCCGTGGTCGAGTCGGGAGCCACCCCGGGCTCCTCGCCGTAGCCGCGGACCGGGACCCCGTCGACCTCCCCGGCGGTGTACTGCCCGCGCACCACCTGGTCGGGGTCGACGGGGTGGCAGGCGGTGAGCACCTTCACCTTCTCGTTGCGCAGCGCCTCGGCGTCGAAGCTGACCGGCGGCTCCATGGCGACGATCGAGAGCACCTGGAAGAGGTGGTTCTGGACGATGTCGCGGATCGCCCCGGTCTCCTCGTAGAAGGCGCCGCGCTGCTCCACGCCCAGCGCCTCGGCGACGCCGATCTCCACCTGGGTGATGCAGTCGCGGTTCCACACCCGCTCGAAGACGGCGTTGCCGAAGCGGAAGACGAGCAGGTTCTGCACCGTCTCCTTGCCCATGTAGTGGTCGATGCGGAAGATGCGCTCCTCGGGGAGCACGGCGTGGAGCGCGTCGTTGAGCGCCCGGGCCGACTCGACGTCGTGGCCGAACGGCTTCTCGATGATCACCACCGCCCGTTTCGCGATCCCGCTGCGGTCGAGCTGGCCGACCAGCGGGATGAACGCCGAGGAGGGCACCGCGAGGTAGACGACGCAGGACTCCTCGCCGAGCCGGGCGGCGAGCGCCTCCATCCCGTCGGCGGAGCCGACGTAGTCGAGCCGCTGGGAGAAGCGCGCGAACACCGCCTCGTCGAGACCGGTGCGCGAGTGGGCGGCGATCGCCTGGCGTGCGTGCTCGCGGAGGCCGTCGACGGTCCAGCGATCGGTGGCGTAGCCGATCACCCGGCCGCGCTCGGGGAGCAGGCCCTCGGCCTCGAGGTTGTAGAGGGCGGGAAGCAGCTTGCGGGCGGCGAGGTCGCCGGTGACGCCCACCACCACGATGTCCTGCGGATCGGACCGGCTGAGCGTCATCGCCGGTGCCGCCGGCTCAGCGCCGCTGGAGATGCCGGACGGTGGCGGAGAGGACCTTGACGACGACGGCGACGAGGAAGAGCGCGAGGACGGTGTAGAAGAGGGGCAGCATCGCCCCCGGCGTGGTCCAGTCGTAGATGGCGAGGATGCCGGCGAGCACCAGCCCCACGACGGTCAGCACCAGCAGGGCGACCACGGTGCGGGTCGCGCCGTCGAGCTCCGGCCGTCCGCGCAGCGCCACCGCCGGGCTCGGTGAGAGGTCGCCGCCGGGAAACCAGTGGCGGCCGATGGCGGCGGCCACCTGCACCCCGAGGGCGCCGAGGAAGAGCCCCAGCACGGTGTAGAAGAGCGGCAGCATCGCCCCGGGCGTGGTCCAGTCGTACACCGCGAGGATGCCGCCCAGCACCAGGCCGACGGCGCAGGCCGCGAGGCAGATCACCACGAACCAGGTGACCAGTCCGAGCTTCGGCAGGCGGGCGGCCAGCCGCTCGTGGAGGGGCTCCGGCTCGACCGGCTCCTCCCGGAAGTAGCTGAAGTAGATGTCGGGAGTGGCAGAGACCCCGGAGACGCGCATCTGCGTGCCGAGCGCGCTCTCCGGCGCCGCCTCGCCGGGGACGGCGGAGGAGATCAGCCCCGGCTGGGGGCCGGGGTAGAGGCGCCGCTCCTCGCGGCGGCCGTCGGGGTACTCGAGGCGGAGCAGCCCGCAGCGCTCGCAGTGCCACGCCTTGATGGGCAGGCCGCCGACGACGGGGCCGTAGTACATGGTGGTGCGGCGCGGGCCCTCGGGGCCCCTGGCGCCCTGGTAGGGGGCGAACTCGTGGGCCATCACCCCCACCACGGGGGCGGGGTGGTCGCACTCCTCGGGAGTGGGCGGCGACAGGGCGACCTCAGCCTGCGACATCGGACGCGATTGTACCGGCCCGGAGACGCGAGTCAGGGGCGCCGAGCGCCACGGGGACGCGCCACCGGTCCCCTCCCCCGCTCGGCGAGGGCGATCTCGGTGGCGCGGGCGTGGGCGGCGGCCTCCAGCGTGTCGTCGAGCGGGGCCAGCTCGGCCGGGGTGTCGCGTCCGTCGCGGTGGGCGAGGGCGGCGGCGAGCAGCCAGTCGGCGAGCGCCGGGTTCTTGGGGAGCAGCGAGCCGTGGAGGTAGGTGCCCACCACCCGTCCGGCGACCACCCCCTCGCCCCCGTCCTCGCCGTTGTTGCCGCCGCCGACGACGACCCGGCCGAGGGGACGCAGCCCGGGACCGAGGTGGGTCCGGCCGCCGTGGTTCTCGAAGCCCACCAGGCTGGGCTGGGAGAGCCCCATCGACGGCTCGGCCTCGACCAGCACGTTGCCGATCCAGCGGTCGTCGCCGGCCCGGCTGCGCAGGTCGAGCAGGCCCAGGCCCTCGAGCACCCGGCCCTCGGCGTCGACGTAGTCGTGGCCGAGCAGCTGGTAGCCGCCGCAGACCGCGAGCACCGCCACGCCGGCGGTCACGGCGCGCTCCAGCGAGCCGCGCTTGTGCTCGGCGAAGTCGGCGAAGATGCCGCTCTGGTCGCGGTCCTGCCCGCCTCCCATGAAGAGGAGGTCGCAGGACTCGAGGCCGGCCGGGCCGGCCTCGATGGGCACCACCTCGACCTCGATCCCCCGCCACTCGGCGCGGCGGCGCAGGCTGCAGATGTTCCCGGCGTCCCCGTAGATGGTCATGGCGTGGGGATACAGGTGGCCGAGTCGCAGCGGACGGCTCATCGCTCCCGCTCCCAGAAGGCGCTCACCGCGCCCGCCCGCTGGGCGACGGCGCGGAGCTCGAGCATCGCCGTGTAGGTGGGCACCACCATCACCTCCTCGCCGGGCTCGCCGCGTCCCGCGACCAGGCGCAGCGCCGCCGCGGGGTCGGGCTCGACGGTCACCTGCTCCGCGGGGAGGCCGGCATACTTGAGGCGCACCGCGAGGTCGTGGGCGCGCCGTCCCGAGGCGACCACGTGCGGCCGGCGCGGCGAGCGGGCGAGCCGCTCGAAGTCGACGTCCCACAGCCAGGAGACGTCGCGACCGTCGGCGACCAGGTCGTTGATCGCGATCAGATAGGTGCGGGCGTGGCCGAGCTCGTCGGCGGTGCGCAGCACCACGTCGAGCCCGGCGGGGTTCTTGGCGAGGAGGATGCGCAGCTCGCGGCCGTGCAGCCGCAGCCGCTCCATGCGGCCGAAGCGGGGACGGAAGCGCGCGACCGCGGCGGCGACGGTGGCGGGTGCGACCCCCAGGCTGGTGGCCGCGGCGTGGGCGGCGACCAGGTTGTAGGCGTTGTAGACGCCGCCCACCGCGGCGCACAGCTCGGTGCCGTCGTCGAGCTGGAGCAGCTGGCCGTCGAGCCCGGTCGCGGCGATCCGCCGCACCGCCACCGCCGGCCGCGGACGCGCGAAGTCGCAGCGGGTGCAGCGGTAGCTGCCACAGTGGGCCAGAACCACCCGGTCGAAGCGGAGCGGGGCGCCGCAGCGGGGACAGGTGCGGGCGTCGGCGGCGTGGGGCACGCAGTCGAGGAGCTGGTCGTCGGCGTCGATGCCCACGTACACCACCCCGGGCAGCCCCTCGCACTGCGTCACCACCAGGGGGTCGTCGGCGTTGGCGACGATCTGCGCGCCCGGCGGCAGGCGCCGCAGCCCCTCGCCGATCCGCCGTGCCGTGGTCGCCAGCTCGCCGGAGCGGTCGAGCTGGTCGCGGAGCAGGTTGAGCACCACCACCAGCCGGGGCCGCAGCTCGATCACCGCGCGCTCCAGGGAGAGCTCGTCGACCTCGAAGACGGCCCGGTCGGTGCGGGCGCCGCCGAGGGGGCGGGCCCCGGCCACCGCCGCCGCCACCAGCCCGAAGACCAGGTTGGCGCCGCTGGCGTTGGTGAGCACGCGCTCGCCGGCGGCCTCGAGCACCGCGGCGATCAGCCCGGTGGTGGTGGTCTTGCCGTTGGTGCCGGTGACCAGCACGCTGCCGCGGGGAAGGGTCGCGCCGAGCTTGGCGAGCACCCCCGGGTCGATGGCGAGGGCGACGTCGCCGGGGATGGTCGTCCCCCCGCCCCGCCCCAGCCCGCGGCTCGCGGTGGCGGCGAGCTTGCCGGCGAGGACGGCGGCACCGAGGCGCGGGTCGGGCCTCGTTCTCATGCGGCCTCCAGCGCGGCGTGGGCGGCCACGGTGCGGCAGCCGCGCGCGGGAAACCCGGCGGCGGCGGCG
>JAQBPH010000077.1:0-6934 GCA_028287625.1 Chloroflexota bacterium
ACGCCGCCCCGGGTGCTCACGTCGGATGGCGAGGTCATCGCCGGGGCGTACCGACGCGATGACGTGCCAGCCGGTGCGCTGGTCGGCTTGCCGGTTTCCGCCGGCATCATCGAGGGGCGGGCCCGCGTCATTCATGACATGGCGGAGGCCGATCTCGAAGCGGGCGACATCCTGGTCACGGCCTACACGGACCCCAGCTGGTCGCCCCTGTTCGTCGCGATCACGGGGCTGGTGACGGAGGTGGGGGGCCTGATGACCCATGGCGCAGTCATCGCACGGGAGTACGGCTTGCCGGCCGTCGTGGGCGTGGAGCAAGCCACCCGACTGATCCGAAACGGGCAGCGGATCCGCGTGGACGGAACGGACGGGTACGTCGAGATCCTGCCCTAGCCTTGCCCTAGCCTGGGGCTAACCGGTCTGCGAAGAGCCCGACTCGCTCTGCTTCCTGAGGTCCTGGACGCGCCGCGCCAAGTCCGTCAATAGAGCGCTGAAAGCAGCCACCTGCTCATCTGGCGACAGCGGCGAACTCTGAGCGATCCTTGCGGCGACGAGCCTGTCTTCCAGCGCGGCGAGGGCCAGGTCATAGCCATCTTCCCAGGCCTGCCAGAGCGCCGCCTCGGGCGTGAGATCGGCTGGGGCGTCGAAATGGTGCTGATCGACATAGCGCAGCTGGTGCAGGAGTGACAAGCGGCTGTCGCGAAGTGCGGTCAGTGCGTCAGCCAACGTCTGGGTGGGATCGGCCGGGGATTTCATCGTCATGAGGCAACGCTACGCCGCAGCGAGTTGAGCGTCCCATCTGTCACGAAAGTGTCGCATGCCCCATCTCGCGGGATGAGGGCTGCCGGGGGGCCGGCGCGCGCGGCCCCCGGTGCGACCCGGGAGCCCCGGGTCAGACGGCGTTCCCGCCGGCCTCCATGATGGCCCTGACCGCCTTGTCGATCTCGATCCGCAGGGTCTCGAGGTCGCCCTGGAAGCTCCTCAGCGAGGCCGACAGTTGCGGCCAGATCTGCCCCCGGAAGTTCGCCGCGTTGCGACCATCCCACTCGTTCGGGTTCAGGAGGACATTGTTGCCCAGGTCGTTGATCCGCTGGAAGATCTGAGACAGATCATTGTCGATGAGACTCTGCATCTGTTGAATGGCGTCCACCGCATTGCTGGACGCGACCACCCTCATGTTCATCGAAGCTCCTCGGCTGATGTTGGCTGTCACTTGGGTGAGGAAGGCGCCCACTCGATGGTGAGACACTTCCTCATCGGCCTGCCTCCGGCCAGGGGGCGCCGATCGTCCAGGGGTGCTCCTGGGTCAGTTCCTCGACCGCCGCCTTCCCGGCCAGGTACGCCCCTCCTGCGGCGGCCTCCACGACGTCGACCGTCACTCGCGCCGCTTCTTTATCGCTGTAGCGAAGCCGCGTGAAGAAGCGCTCGACGTTTGCCGCTTCCTCGAGCTTCCCAGCCTCGACGAGTTCGGCCACCTTGAGGACCCCCGCGACAGCCACGATGTCGGCGGTGTCTCCCAGAATGTCCTTGAGGGAGCCCTTGGATCTCGTTGACACAAAGTCGTGGACGTCGGCGACAGTCTTGCCCGCCTTGGTCACCAGCGCCGCCAGCTCGAGGGCGACTGTCACCTCTCCCAGACCAGGGAGGAGCATGGTGACGAGCGCGACCCCGCCGGTGATGTCCCCGACCCTAGCGAGAACCTGTTTCACGTCGTCGTACCAGGGCGTGGGCGGCGACGAGAGTGTGACGCCGGGGACTCCGATGACAGGCCCGTGCGCCGGCATCAACGCCACCGCCCGAGCAAATCGCGCCGAGGTGGCGTCCCGGAGGATGGTTCGAAGGCCGCCGGCCGTCTCGCTGTTGGCTCGAAATCGGGCCGCGGCACTTTGCCAGGGCTGGTCCAGGTCAGACAGCACCCGTGCAACAGCCAAGGGGTCCGAGGCGGTGAGCGGCTCGGCTAGTCGTGCCGTCGCCGCGATGGTGCGATGGGCATCTCCGATGTCATCAGCGAGGCGCCGCAGGGTCACACCGTTGGCTTGGAACACATCGACAATCGATCTCAGCTCCGGGTCGATGTTCATCCACCATTCGGCGAATCTGCTGGCGCCGTCGCCGACCCAGTGATCCGGCCCGGTGATGCTGTTGGCCACACCCCCGAGATGCGCGATGATGTCCCCCACCGCCGTGGCAAGCCCCATCCACCGTCCGGCCAGCTCTTCGAGGGCCAGCGGGTCACCGGGGTGTTGGGACAGCGGCTCACTCATTCGGAGGACGCCTCCGGTCCGCACGGAGATACGTGGAAGCGCCCCCGACTTCGTCCCGCCCGGCTCCCCTCCCATCCTGACGGCGTTTCGGGTTCGGGAGCATCAGGTAGCGGACCAGGTCGACGATGCCGATGAGCGTCAGCCACCCGATCACGCTGGACCCGATGATCAGGAATACCCACGCCGCGGTCGTTCCGCTGGAGGGCACGACGAAGACCTCAGTGACGATCAGAGCCAGGATGGGCTTCCACATGAACGCGTAGGCTCTGAACGTCGGCGTGCTCCGGTCCGGAAAGGAGCGCCGGGGGAGGAACCACCTGAGCAGATTCATTGCGCAGACGCCTCCAGCCCGCACGCGCGCTCGTACCCCTCCGCCGTCTCCTTCAGGACCACGGAGGCTCCAGCGAGCACGTCGCACAGGCGCCGCAACGGCACGCGCCAGGCGCGCACCATCTCCTCGTAGGCTCGGGCTGCTGCGATCGGCTCGTTCCAGGTGTTCTGACCACCGCCGATCGCAGCCATTGCTTCCGCCTGGTCGTGCCCGAGGAGTGCGCTGCTGTAGAGCAGATCCAGACGTGCGGCCGCATCGTGGAACACGGAGGATGCGCGTCGGAGCTCGTCCGGCCGTGCGGCACTCTCATCCATGGCGTCGCTGTCGGTCGGGGCTCTGCTTCGGGAGCATCAGGTACCGGATCACGTCGACCATGCCGACCAGCAACAGCCAGCTGACCACGCCGACGGTGACCCAGCAGAGCACCCATCCCAGGGTCGTTCCCCGAAGGGGCACGACCAGCGCGATGGCAACGACCAGCGTCAAGATCGGCTTCCAGAAGAAGACGTAGCCCTGGAAGGTGGGGTAGCGCCGGTCGGGGAAGGTGCGCCGGGGCAGGAACCACAAGAGCAGGTTCGGCATGGTCTCCCTCGATTGCGTGATGTGGCGGATATCTGCTCCCGATTCCAGACTGTGCGTGGCCTGTTTACCCGATGGAGCCATGCATGTCAAACGCCACCGAGCGCGAACGCTGCCCGGTATGCCGCGATGATCAGCAGTTGACGTCGTGCCTCGATCACTTTCTCTGGGCGGCCCTCCCCTCCCCTCAACGGTGAATTGTCTTCGTACCGAACGGCGTTGTTTGCGCACCGCCCAGTCGCCGGCTTGCTCTCTTACGTCGTCGTAACCATCGGCGTCATGCCGGCGCACACCACCACCCACGCCGAGCAATGTCATACGGCTGCCACAGCCCCGGCCGTCGCTGGCGCCAATGGTGATCCAGCAGCCCCCGACGCGAGATGATCCACAGGGCGATCACTCGGCAGGGCTCGTCCCCCCAGCTTGTTCTGACCGGGAAGTCGTTGGCTCCGCGCCAATCATCTCAATAGCAAGAATCGTGCCCACCGTTGTCGAATCGTCACGGCTTCGTCGTGCCCGTGCGGCTCTCTGCCCAGCACCGGATCCCAGGATCAGGTCACACGGAACCCCCGTCATTCCTGGAGCCTTCATGTCAAACCCCACCTGGGGACAGCAGCCCCCTCCTCCTCCCGGGCAGCTGCCCCCGCCCCCGTCCGGGTGGCTTCCTGAGCCGTCTCAGCCCCCCAAGGGGCCGGATACCTCCCTGATCCGCCGCATTCCCGGCTTCCGCTCGGGCACCACCTGGAAGCGGGTGGTCGCCTCGACGGCGTACGGGTTCACGGCTTTGATGGTGGCCGGTGGAATCGCCGGCGCCGCAGGTGGCGGCAACCCCACGAACTCCAGTCCTCCGCTCACGCAGGCCACGGCGACTCCACGGCCTGCGGAGAGCGCCACCGCAGCCACGCAGCTCGTCCCCACCCCAACACCGACGGTGACGCCGGCGCCCACTCCGGTGCCCACGCCGGTTCCGACTCCTCGGCCGACCCCCGCGCCAGCCCGCCCCGCTCCGACCGAGGCTCCGGCAACTCGGGCGCCGGCGCCGGTCCCTGCCCCCTCCGACCCGTACGCCGCCGCGACGGCGGCACAAGCGTCCGCGGTGTGCGCCGACGGGTCCTACAGCTTCAGCGCCCACCGCAGCGGCACCTGCTCCCACCACGGTGGGGTCCACTGGTGGACGGGCAACCTCGGCCCCGCGGGTCCAGGGGCGAACTGAGACCCGGCGACGTGCGCGGGACACGCCCGTCCGGGCGTGCCCCCGCACTCCCCTACTCCAGCGGCGTCCCGAAGCGCTCCGCGGAGACCACCTCGGCCGGCGGCTTGCGGTTCTTCACGCCCCTGGCCACGGGGTTCTTCGGGTACCCGAGGGGGATGATCGCCAGCACCTCGTGGCTCTCGGGCACGGCCAGCTGCGCGGCGACGTTGTCGAGGCCGCCGAACCCGACCCAGTTCGAGCCGACCCCCTCGGCCCACGCGGTGAGCATCATCGACTGGATCGCGCGGCCGGCGTCGGCCAGGGCGAACCGGCTGTCCCGCTCCACCGCGACCACCACCGCCGCGGAGGCGGAGGCGACGTAGCGGCCGGTGGGGGCGAGCGCGCCCAGCTCCTGCAGGGTCTCCCTGCGGCGCACCAGGATGAAGTGCCAGGGCTGGAGGTTCATCGAGCTCGCGGTGAGGCGGGCGGCCTCGACGCAGCGGCGGAGGACGTCCTCGGGCACCTCCCTGTCCTGGTACTCCCGGACCGCGAGCATGGTCCGGACCGCCTCGAACACGGGGTTCGACATGGCAGCCTCCTCGGATCGGTCGGTCCCGTCCCCCTCCGCCATTGTCGGGCACCGTCCCCGGCGGGTGCTCGGGACCGCCGGGGAGCACCGGAGCCGCCGCGCCTCCTCGCGCGCGAGCGGGAGGCGGCCCGCGGCGCCGCCGTGATAAGAGTGAACCACCGGCGCAGCGCGGTGCGAGGAGGCCGCCGCCGGGACCGTGGAGGGAGGACCGGTGGCGCTCCGCCGTGTGCTGGTGGCCAACCGCGGCGAGATCGCCCGCCGGGTGATCCGCGCCTGCCACGACGAGGGCCTCGAGGCCGTCGCGGTCCACTCCGAGGTCGACGCCGGCGCCCCCTTCGTGGCCGAGGCCGACCAGGCGGTGCTGATCGGGCCCGGGCCGGCGCCCCGGTCGTACCTCGACGTCGGCGCGCTGCTCGAGGCGGCGCGGCGGACCGGCGCGGACGCGGTCCACCCCGGGTACGGCTTCCTCTCCGAGAGCGCCCGCTTCGCCGCCGCGGTCGCCGCCGCGGGGCTCACCTGGGTGGGGCCTCCGGCGGAGGTCATCGCCGCCATGGGCGACAAGGTGGCCGCCCGCGCCGCGATGCGCGCCGCCGGGGTGCCGGTGGTGCCCGGCACCGACGGCGCGCTGGGCCCCGACGAGGACGTCGCCGCCACCGCCGCGGCGGTCGGCTTCCCGCTGATGGTGAAGGCGCGGGCGGGAGGCGGCGGCATCGGGATGCAGCGGGTCGACGATCCCGCGGCGCTGGAGAGGGCCGTCGCGACCGCGCGCCAGCGCGCCGCCGCGGCGTTCGGCGACGGCGGGCTCTTCCTCGAGCGCTTCGTCGACGGCCCCCGCCACGTCGAGCTGCAGGTGCTCGCCGACGCGCACGGGAACGCGGTCCACCTCGGCGAGCGCGAGTGCAGCGTGCAACGCCGGCACCAGAAGGTGATCGAGGAGAGCCCGTCATGCGCCCTCGACGACGGGCTGCGCGAGCGCATGGCGGAGGCGGCGCTGCGCGCGGCGGCGGCGGTCGGCTACCGCAACGCCGGCACCGTCGAGTTCCTCGTCGACGCCGCCGGCGGCTTCCACTTCCTGGAGATGAACACCCGCCTCCAGGTCGAGCACCCGGTGACCGAGATGCGCACCGGCGTCGACATCGTGCGCCTGCAGCTGCGCATCGCCGCCGGCGAGCCCCTGGGCCTGACCCAGGACGGCGTGACCTTCGACGGCCACGCCATCGAGATGCGCGTCTACGCCGAGGACCCCTACCGCATGCTCCCCAGCCCGGGGACGATCACCGCCTGGCGCGAGCCCTCGGGCCCCGGCATCCGGGTCGACAGCGGGGTGGTGGAGGGCAGCGTGGTCAGCCACCTCTACGACCCGCTGCTCGCCAAGCTGATCGTCCACGCCCCCACCCGGGAGGCCGCGCTCGACCTGGCCCTCGAGGCCGTCGACGGCTTCGCCGTCGAGGGGGTCAGGACCAACCTCGCGCTGCACCGCCACGTCCTCACCTCGGCGCCGTTCCGCGCCGGCGAGTACACCACCGCCCTGCTCGAGGTCATCGGCCCGGTGCCGCGCCCGGTGCCCGCGGGCTGAGCGACGCACCAGGAGATCCGACCGTGGAGCTGACCACCGTCCTCTACGAGACCCTCGACGGCGTCGCCACCGTCACCCTCAACCGTCCGGAGCGGCGCAACGCGCTGAGCACCACGCTGCTCCGCGAGCTGCTCACCGCGCTCGGGGCGGCGAGGGACGACCCCGAGGTGCGCGTGGTGATCCTGACCGGCGCCGGGGACAGGGCCTTCTGCGCGGGCGCCGACCTCGGCGGCCTCGCCGCCGGGGCGGGGCCGATCGAGCTCCACGAGGAGCGCCGCCACTTCGTCGAGCTCTTCACGCTCATCACCCGGATGGGCAAGCCGGTGATCGGCTGCATCAACGGCCACGCTCTCGCCGGCGGCTTCGGCCTGGCCCTGAGCTGCGACCTGCTGGTGGCCGCCGACAC
>JAQBPH010000082.1:0-12959 GCA_028287625.1 Chloroflexota bacterium
CACCACGACGGGCGCGGGCACGGGCGCGGGATCGGGGCTCATGACGCTGCTGCGCAGGTCGCTGGTGTGGTGCTTGAACTCGCGGATGGCCTTGCCCATCCCGGAGCCGAGCTCGGGCAGCTTGCCCGGGCCGAAGATGATCACGGCGACCACCAGCAGCATGATCAGCAGGGGAAGGTGACCGGTGCCGAAGGGCATGACGAGGACCTCGTGGGGTGGATGGGAGGGTTCTGTCTGGGACTACTGCGCCGGGCGCCGGTTGGATCAGATCCCGGGCGGCAGCGGCACCCGGAGGACCTCCGGGCCGGTGGGGGCCAGGCTGCCGCCCGCGGGCTCGGCGGTGACGGCGATCGCGGCACAGCCGTGGAGGCTGCGGGAGATCACCGACGACCAGCTGCCGCCGTCCGGGCCCTGGGCGAGGAACGCGGCCGGCATCGGCGCGCCGCCGGCGGGGATCAGCCAGACCTCGTAGGCCTGCGCCGAGGCGCCCCCGAGCACCGCCGGGAGGGTCAGGCCGGTGGCGGTGAGCACCGCCTGGTGCCGGTCGGGGTCGTAGTCGAGGATGCAGCGGGTGGCGGGCACGCCGGCCGACCCGCAGGTGGGCACCCGGATCGCGACCGCACCCGCCGGGTGCGGACCGGCGGCGGACCAGGCCGCGAGCAGGCCGGCCGCCGCGGCCGCGAGCCCGCCGGCGGCGGTGAACCGCCGGCCCGAGGGCACCCGGCTCCACAGCCGCCGGTGCCACCGGGGGGAGCGCTGCGGCACCGCCGCAAACGAGCGCGCTCGCGCCTCGGCCTCGACCCGGGCCATGAGGTTGCGGCGCAGGCTCGGAGGCGGGGTGACCGGGGTCACCGTGCCGGCGATCATCGTGCCGACGTGCAGCAGCACGCCGCCGAGCTGGCGACAGTCCTGGCACCCCTCGAGGTGCAGGCGCAGGCCGCCCTCCTCGCCGGGGTCGAGGCCGCCCACGGCGTGGGCGGCGAGCAGCAGCTCGGACTCGTCGCAGGTCATGCGGGCTGCTCCACGCACCATCCGCCCAGGACGCCGCGCAGGGTGCGCAGGGCCAGGCGGGTGCGTCCCTTCACGGTGCCGAGGGGCACCCGCATCCGGGTGCTGATCTCCGACTGGCTGCAGCCCCCGAAGTAGGCGAGCTCGATGGTGGTGCGCTGCTCGGCGGGGAGCCGCTCGAGCGCACCGCGGATGTGCTCGCGATCGAGCTCGGCGACCACCTCGGTCCAGGTGTCGCTCGAGGAGGTGCCGGCGGCGACATGCTCGAGCGGCAGCTCGTCCCGTGACCGGCCGGCGCGACCGCGGGTGCGGTCGATGGAGCGATTGCGCACCACGGTGCAGAGCCACGAGCGCACACCGCCGCGGTCGGGTCGGTAGGTCGCGGCACCCCGCCAGATCGAGAGGAACGCCTCCTGGACCACGTCCTCCGCCGCGGATGCGTCGCGGAGGACACGCAGCGCGACCGCGTAGGCCAGCGACCCGTATCGATCGTAGAGCAGCTCCATCCCCTCGGGCGATCCCTGGGCGATCAGCTCCACGGCTCTCTCGTCGGTGATCATGGCCGGGTGCGTGGGTGTCTCACGGTGCCCCATACGCCGCGAACGACCCGGCGGATCACTGCGGAGGACTGTGATCCGTCTGCGTGGCGGGCCGCGTAGGCCTCAGCGCAACACCCATTCTCGGAGGCGTTCACCGTGACCTTTGACGAACCCAGGATGACGGACCTGATGGAGGAATCCCAGGACCTTCACAGCACCGCCATGCGGCTCACCGACCAGGCCGTCGACGAGATCGTCGAGACCGGACGGGAGCGCCGCGTGCGGGGCGAGATCGAGACCGCCGATCCCGGCCGCCGCACCTTCCTCCGGCGCTCGCTGCTCGCCGCCGGCGTGGTCGGCGGCGGCGCGCTCGGCGCGTCGCTGTTCTCCCGCATGACGACCACCGCGTATGCGGCCAGCTCCGCCGACGTGAGGATGCTGCAGACCGCGGCCTCGATCGAGAACCTGGCGGTGGCGGTGTACACCAAGGCGGCCGGCCTTCCCCCCACCGTGAGCGGCGCGTCGATCCCGACGGTCAAGGCGTTCGTCGTCATGACCATCAAGCAGCACACCGACCACGCCAACGCCTTCAACGCCGCGGCGATGCGCCTCGGCGGCGTGGCGCAGCCCAAGATCGACCAGGTCGTCTACGACGCGGTCGTCGCCCCCGCGCTGGGGAAGATCAAGGGCCCGGCCGACGTGGTGGCGCTCGCGCAGACGCTCGAGGACGCCGCCGCGCAGACCTACGTCAAGTTCGGCGGTGACGTCGACGACAAGAACGCCCTGAACGCGTTCGCCACCATCGCGCCGGTCGAGGCGCAGCACAGCGCGGTGCTGCTCGCGGTGGCCGCGCTCATCGCCGGCGGGGCGCCGCAGCTGATCACCATCACGCCCCCGGTGGACGCCACCAAGCTGCCCGCGGCCGCCGGGTCGGTGGGCTTCCCCAACAACTTCTACAAGACGGACGCGGCGCGGCCGGCGGCCGAGGGGGCGGTCCAGTGAGCCGCGGAATGAAGGACAACAGCATGGACCTGTCGGAGCGCGAGCTGCTCGCGATGACCAGTGACCTCGACCAGATGCACCGGGACCTGTTCCCCCACTTCCAGGTCGCGGTCGCCGAGATGACCGAGGGCTGGCGCGAGTGGACCGAGCGCGAGCAGGCGATCAGCCGCATGAACGCGACCCGGCGCAACTTCCTCCGGGGCGGCCTGGTGACCGCCGGCGCCCTCGGCGGCGGCGTCGTGCTCGCCGCCTGCGGCGGCTCGACCACCCCGTCGAGCGCGGGCACCTCGTCGAGCACCGCCGCCACCTCCCAGAGCGTCGACCTCACCGTCGCCCGGCTGGCCGCCAGCCTCGAGGTCCTCGCCATCAACACCTACCAGACGGTGCTGGACGCCGCCGGCAAGGGCTCGCTGGGAGCCGTGCCTCCCGCGATCGGTACCTTCGTCACCACCGCGAAGGGACAGCACGCCGACCACGCCAACGCGTGGAACGGCGCGCTCACCGGAGCCGGCCAGTCGGCGCAGACCGCGCCCGACCCCCACTACAAGAAGGTCGTCGACGGGGCGCTCCCCAACGTCAAGACGGTGGTCGACGCCGCCAAGCTCGCGCTGACCCTGGAGACCGTCGCCATGGAGACCTACACCGCGGGCGCGGCGCTGGTCACCGACAAGAAGAACCGGCTGGTGGCGCTGACCATCGCCCCGGTCGAGGCGCAGCACGTCGCCATCCTCAACTACGTGCTCGGCCAGTATCCGGTGCCCGACACATTCATCAAGACGGACATGGCCGCCTCGCCCAACGACCTCACCGAGAGCTGACCCGAAACCGCCACATCCCTGGACCGCCGCCCTCGCGGGCGGTGCCCGACACGTTCATCAAGACCGACATGGCCGCCTCCCCCAACGACCTCACCGAGGGCTGACCGGCCCGACCCGCTGCTCCCTGGGACCGCCGCCCGCCTCGGGCGGCGGTCCTTCAGGCGTTTCGCAGCGCCGCGATCGGACGGACCCAGGCGCCACTGCGTGCCGCGAGCCACGCCGTGACCGCGGTGACCAGGAGCGAGGCGCCCACCAGTGCCGCGCTGATGCCGATGCTGAAGGCGATCGGGGTCTGCAGCACCTGCCGCGAGAGGACGGCGAGCGCAGCGGCGATCGACACCACCCCGGCCGCGCTCGCGAGCAGACCGGCCAGGGCGTGCTCGAGGACGACCACGGAGAGCACGTGCCCGGGGCCGAAGCCGACCGACTTCAGCAGGGCGACCTCCCGAGCCCGCTCGATCAGCGCCAGGGTCACGCTGTTCGCGACGACGGCGATCCCGGCCAGCACCACCATCGCGGTGACCACGCCGAGCACGAGCAGCAGGTTGTCGAGCACGGTCCTCACCACGACGGTGAGGTCGTTGACGTTGGCGACGAGGGCGCCGGGGACGGCGCGCTGGAGCGCGACGCTGCCGGCGTCGAGCTGCGCCGGGGCGATGGTCATGCTCAGCACCGTCTCGCCGCCGCCGCCGGAGAGGCGCCGGGCGGCGGTCTCGTCGCCGAGCACGCGCGGCGAGTAGCGCGAGGTCAGCTGGCTGCGCAGCCCGGCGCGGCGGTACATGCCGGCGACGGTCACGGTCACCCGGTTGCCGGTGGTCGCGTCGGCGAGGGTGACCGTCGAGCCCGGATGGAGCGACGCGGGCGGACCGCCCAGGGACTGGTCGACGAGCACGTTGGTCGTGCCGGCGTCGCCGGGGCCGAGCGGCCGCCCGTCGGTCACCCGGACCGACGGGGGCAGCTCTCCGGAGCCGAGGCGGAACCCGGTGAGCCCGTTGAGGGCCCGGAGGCGGCCCTCGCCGGGGTCGTCGGTGGCGGCCGGCGCCGGCGCGGCGGCCACCGGCGTCCCGTCGATCGCGGCGGCGCGGCCGGGGGCGATGACCGTCGCCTGCGACCTCTCCACCCCGGGCAGGCGGGCCGCGCTCCGGAGCAGGGCGTCGCGGGAGGGCTCGGCGGCGACGGCGACGAGGTTCGTCGAGCCGCTGGAGGCGATCGCATCGGTGATCTGGCCGTGCAGCGCCGAGGCCATGGTCATCGTGAGCCCCGCCGACAGCGCACCGGCGAAGAGGGCGACGATGGTGACCGCGCTCCGCGCCCGCCGCCGGTCGAGGCTGCGACCGGCCATCAGCAGCCACAGCCGCCAGCGCTGCGGGCCGAGCGCGACGGTGACCCAGACGGCGAGCGCGAGGACCCCGAGGGGCACCAGGGCGGGCGCCTGCGGCGCAGCCGCGGCGACGGCCACGACGGCCACCGCGGTGATCAGGAGCGCGGTCGTGGTGCGCGCCGGCCGCCGCACCCGGGCGAGGGCGCCGACCGCCCCGGCGAAGACGAGGGCCAGGACCCCGCAGGCCGCGACCCCACCGGTGACCAGCAGCACCGAGGCCTGCAGGTCGCCGGTGACGGAGGCGGCGAGCAGCGTGAAGAGGGCGACGACGACGAGCAGCAGGCCGAGGTGGCGCGGCACCGAGCGGCGGGCGGGGAGGAGGTCACCGCGCAGCAGTCCGATGGGGCGGACGGCGACCGCTCCGCTGATCGGGATCAACGAGAAGAGGACGGTCGCGCCGAGGCCCAGGCCGATGCCCTCCAGCACGACTCCCGCGTCGATGTGCGACGTGGCCGCCAGCCCGGTGGCGCGCACCACCGCCGCGGTGACGGCGCTGCTGACGCCGATCCCGAGCCCGGCGCCGACGGTGCCGCCCGCGGCGCCGATGGCGGCGGCCTCGAGGGCGAAGAGGCCGCCGACGACCAGCGGCGGGTTGCCGAGCGCCTTCAGCATCGCCACCTCGCTCACCCGCGAGGCCAGCGACGACTGCATCGCGTTCTGGATCCCGACGCCGGCGACGAGCAGGGCGACGAGGCCGGCGACCAGCGCGAAGGTGTGGAAGTCGTGGACCTGCTGCTGTGCGCTCGCCACCGCCTCGGCGACGGTCGTGATCCCCGCCTGCGGAAAGGCCTGTCGCAGCAGCGCCGCGGTGGGGGCGGGGTCGCCGCTCAGGTTCGCGTACACGCTGACGTACTGGGGCGGGGCCGAGGTCAGCGCGACCGCGTCCGCCCGGCGCACGTCCATCACCGCCGCGTGCTCGAGCGACACCTGGGCGAGCACGCCGCGGACGGTCGCCCGCAGGCCGGTCCCGCCGACGCCGTCGACGGTGAGGGTCGAGCCGGCGTGCGCCCCCAGCTCGTCGGCGAGCACGGCGGAGACGAGCACGTCCCCCGGCCGGCGGAGCAGATCCTGGACGTTGCCGCCGGCGGGCGTGACGAAGGTGGGCTGGCCGCCGACGGGGTACGTGGAGGTGTCGACGACGGCGGCGTCGAAGGGGACCAGCCGGCCCCCCGAGGTGCCGGCGGTGGCGTGGACCCGGCTCACCGCCGTCCACCGGCTGACCACGCCCCGGGCGGCGAGCTGATCGAAGATCCCCAGGTCGCCCGACGAGAGCGGAGCCGCGTTGGTCGACACCGCGATGTCGCCACCGTTGGCGGCGCGCACATTGGTGGTCAGCGCGTCGCCGACGGAGAGGGCGGCGACCTGGAGGGCGACGACGGCGGCCACCCCGACCGCGATGCAGAGCAGCGTGACCACGGTGCGGCGACCGCCGCGGGCGAGCGCCCGCGGCACGTACCGCAGCGCCAGGCGGGGCGTGCCGCTCACTCGAGGACGCCGTCGCGGACGCGCAGCACCCGGTCGGCGCGCCGCGCGAGGGCGTCGTTGTGCGTGGCCACCAGGACGGCGGTGCCGTGACCCCGCCGGATCTCGAGGAGCACGTCGACGAGCGCCTCGCCGGTCGCGGTGTCGAGGTTCCCGGTGGGCTCGTCCGCGACCAGCAGCGCGGGGTCGGTGACCAGCGCGCGTGCCACCGCGACGCGCTGCTGCTCTCCGCCCGAGAGCTGCGAGGGACGGTGGTGGAGCCGGTTCTCCAGGCCCAGCCCGGCGAGCAGCTCACGGGCTCGGCCCGGTGGCCGCCGCGGCTGGCCCGGGACCAGCAGGGGCAGCTCGACGTTCTCCAGAGCGGTCAGCGTCGGCAGCAGGTTGTACGCCTGGAACACCATCCCCACGCGCCGCGACCGCAGCCGTGAGAGCGGCCGCTCGGACATCCCGGTGACGTCGGTGCCGTCGATGACGACCCGGCCCGAGGTCGGCGCGTCGAGGCCCGCCGCGATGCCGAGGATCGTGCTCTTGCCGCTCCCGCTCGGCCCGACCAGGGCGACGAGCTCGCCGGGATCGAGCCGGAAGCTCACCCCGCGGAGGATCCGGACCTCCTCGCCGCCAGCCCGCAGCGACTTGCGGACGTCCTCGAAGCAGAGGGTCGGGACGGCGGCGGCGAACGCGGTGGCCTCTCCGATCGGCGTCGTCTCGATGGTCATGCGCGGACGTACCCCTGTGAGCGGAGCGCTGCGAGGATGACCGCGGCCAGCCGTGCGTGGCCGGCATCGCTGGGATGCAGGCCGTCCGGCGCGACCTCCTCGGGATGGGTGGCGATCTCCGTGGAGAGCGCCTCGAGGTCGAGGAACGCGGCTCCCGTCGCGGCGGCGGCGCCCCGCATCGCGGCGTTCCAGTCGCGGGTGAGCCCGGCGAGGTCGGCGCCGCGCAATCCCCGCAGCGCCGGCAGGACGGTGAGGTCCGGGATGCCGACGACGAGCACCTGCGACCGGGCGCGGCGGAGGGTGGTGACGAGGTCGGTGAGGTCCGAGGTGAAGCGGGCGAGCGGGACGCCGGCACGGATGTCGTTGACGCCGAAGAAGACCGTCGACACGCTCGGCTGGATGGTGAGCGCGTTGGTCAGCTCGACCTGGTAGGCGTCGGCGAGGGTGGCCCCCGGGATGGCCACGTCCGCGAAGTCCCCGGCGGCGAGCCGCAGCTGGTCGCGCAGCCGGTACGCGTATCCGTCGGAGATCGGGCTGGCTCCCACACCGTACGTCTCGGAGGCGCCGAGGGCCGCGTAGGCGAGGCGGGCGCTCCCCGCCGTCGCAGGGGCCGAGGGCGACGGCGGACGTGGCACCGCCGTGCCCCCGCCGGCCGGGGTGGAGGCGCACGCGGCGAGAACGGCGGCACAGGCCAGCACCCCACCGACGCGACGGCCCGCGCCGAGAGGGTCGTGGCTCAGGGGTGTGACGGCGCCGGTGGTGCGCCCTCGAGCTCGAAGGCGACGTCGTCCACGTAGCACCAGTACCACTCCTCTCCGGGCTCGTAGGAGCGGATCAGCGGATGCGCGACGGCGCGGAAATGGCCGGTGGCGTGCCTCCCCGGGGAATTGTCGCAACACCCCACATGTCCGCATTCCTGACAGACACGCAGGTGGACCCAGTCACGCCTCCCCTGTGCGAGGCAGTCCTCGCAGCCGGGGGAGGAGGGGGTGACGTCGGTGATCTCGTCGAGGTGGGTGCAGGTCGGCATGAGGGAACCCAGTCTAGTGCGCGAACTCAATTCTGTGACGCGAGCCCGTCACCGCCACAGTGTGGGCCCCTGCTGAGCTGCGACGGGTCAGCTCAGGGAGTAGACCATCCGTCCGTCGTCGCCGGGGCGCATGACCGCCCCCGCACCCTTGGCGATGTGGCGAATCGCCCGTCCCGACACCGGCGTCCCCGCCTGGCTGATCTGCGCGGCGATCTCCCCGGCGGTGGCGGTCCCCAGCTTTCCGATGACGGCGCGCTCCACATCGGCGGTCACCGATTCGGGCGTCGCCCGGCCGTTGCCGGCCGCGCGTGCGGTCCGGCCCGCGCCGGCCCCGTTCCTCGATGCGGCGGCACGCGAGCGCGCCCTGGGGGCCGCGGCGCGAGCGGGCGCCGTGGACGGCGCGGTGCCCCGTCCCCCCCGCCGCCTGGCGGGCTCGGCCCGGTCCACGAGCGCTCGCGCATCGCGGAAGAGGTCGATCCCCTCCTCGAGCTCGGCCCGCAGCTGGGTGTTCTCCTCCTGCGCCTCGGCGAGCGCCTCGCGCAGGGACACGACCTCGTCGACCAGGCCCCCGAACCGGGTCAGGAAGTCGTCGGCGGCGGTGCGCATGGTCTCGACGTTCACCGCCCGCCGGCGGCGGGTCGGCTGCGCCGGCGCCGCGGTCTGCTGACGGACTCTCGCCATCGGAGGACCTCCCAAGACACGAACTGCATGACCGTATTGGCGGTTTCACGCTGACTTCATCAGGCACTGCGCCCCAGTCCCGCGCATTATGCACGCATCTGCGCCCGTGAATGCAGTCCGCCGAGGTGACGTCACATCAACGTTGGCGTGCGGCCCGGCACAGGTCGGGCAGCTCGCCCATCATCCAGTCCGCCTCCGCGGCGTCCCGGTCGCGGAGCACCGCGTGAAGGTTCCGGCCAGCCGTGTCCAGGTGCAGGGTGGTGAGGCGCAGGTGGCGCTGCACCGGTCCCTGGACGCAGCGGATGCTCTGGACCTTGGACAGGGGCACGACCACGGTCGCCCTGCACACCCGCCCGCCCTGGGTGATGGCGGAGCGTGCGTCGAAGCCGGCAGCGAGAAAGTGGTAGCGCAGCGGGCTCTTCAGCCGGGCCCGGCGGGGCGGGCGAGTGGACGCGGGGAGCGGCCAGGGCATCACCCGCGCGACCAGCGCCAGCGCCTGCTCGCGGGACCCCACCGGCATGAGTGCCCGGGTGACTCGCACACCCTCCTGGTCGCCCCGGCGTGCGTGACCCTGTCCAGCGACGTCCACCTCGACGCGGCACCAACCGGCGGCACGCCAGACCAGCGGCTCGGTGATCCGCACCGCCTGCACGCGGCCATACGGGATCGTCTCGGCACGGGTCTCGAGGAGCCCCCCTTTCAGACGCAGCCCGTCGGGAGCCTCGGCCACCGCGAAGTCGAACTCGCTGTTCAGGCGCCGCCAGCCGGTCATCCAGAATCCCACGATCGGGGCGAGGAGGGCTCCCGCCGCCGGTGGCGAGACGGTGACCACGACCACCGCCACGACCACCAGCGCGGCCGCGGTCAGCCCCAGACCGCTCAGTGCGATCGACGCCAGCAGCCGCGGTGTCGGAAGCTGGAACAGCGGCAGCTCGGGAGGTGCGGGCGTCTCCTCCGCGAGGCCATGGGCGAGGGCGAGCAGGCGGGCGCGCAGGGCCTCGGCGCCGTCCTCGGCGAGATAGGCGAGACGGGCGTCGCCGTGATGCGAGCCGGCCAGCCGCAGGCGCAGCTCGGACAGGCCCAGCACCCGCCCGAGCAGCGGACGGACGATGTCGACCGCCTGCAGCCGGCTCAGCGGGATCTGGCGCGAGTCGCGGCGCACCAGGCCGGTCTCGATCCGCAGGGTGCCGCCGTCGACACGCCACCGGGTCACCAGCCAGGACACCATGGCGGCGACCGCCCCGAACGCGACCAGCCCGAGGAACACGGCCAGCCGGATCCCCGTGCTGCCGCCCCGCGCCGTGGCCTGGGCGGTGACCAGGATGGCGGGGATGACCAGCCGCACGCCACGGAGCACCGGGCTCAGGGGGTGCAGCCGCACCCAGCCGTCCGTCGCGGGGACGCTCACAGACCGGCCGCCCGCGCCTCACCGAGTGCGGCCAGCCGGTCACGAAGGCGGGTGGCCTCGGCCTGGTCGAGGCCGGGGATCCGGGCATCGGTCGCCGCCGCGGCGGTGTGGAGCCGCACCGTCGCGAGTCCGAAGGAGCGTTCGAAGGGGCCGGCGATCACGTCGACGAACTGCATCCGGCCGTACGGCACCACCGAGACCCGCCGGATCAGACAGCCGCGCCGCACCAGGAGGTCGTCCTCCCGCTCGCGGTAGCCCCAGGCCCGGTAGCGGGCGAGGAGGAACGCGTAGGTCAGCCCGCCGCTACCTCCCATGGCGACGACCACGACCACCGCCGCGAGGAGCGCGCCGGAGACTCCCAGGACCAGGGCCAGAGCCGCGACCGGCGGAACCGCGATGGCCAGCAGCTGCGTCAGCCGCATGTGGGGCACCCGGTCCGAGATCCGGCGCCAGTTCTCGTCCAGCGCATCCGTGGTCATGGTCAGGGCAATCATGCCCCACGCCCCGACCCTCAGCGGATCAGCGGGGACTCAGCCGATCGCGCCCGCGGGCAGGTCACCCTCCTCCTCGGCCGCCCAGACATGGAGGTGCGTCGCGATCTCGAGCGCCACGGTCTGCGCCTCGTCCGCGCTGAGGCCGAGCACCGCCCCGAGCGAATCGGCCCGGTGCGGTGTGTCGCAGATCCACACGGTCACAGACCGCTGACGGACACGAAACTCGAACATCGCGGCGGGTGGATTGGCGCACAGCGAGCAGGTGCGTGCCACCATCGGCTCGTCCCCCCATCACCCTATCGATTCGCGCTGGACCCGTGGCTCCGTCGGCCTCCGCCGAGCCAGCCAAGTGCCAGCCGCCCGGCCGATCCTCTCCGGAGAACCGGTCCCGCCCTCAGCTCCACAGCCCTCGGCGCAGCGTCGTTCGGGCGGAGGTCGTCGCCCCCCCGATGGCGGACGCCCCGCGTGCCGGCGAGGAAGCGCGCCGCCACCGTCGTGCATGCGTCTCGTGCGGTCGCGTTGTACACCCACTCGGGATCACCGACGACCTCCGACCACGCCATCCCGGACCACTCGACCGCGTCCCCGAGGGTCGTCAGCGCACGGCCGTGCTCGCGGGCGCGCGCCACCAGCATCCGTGTCGTGATCGTACGTGCCGTCATGCTCGTCTCCCGCTCCCGCCCGCGAGCGAGCCAGGAGGCACGCCCACCGCCCGTGCCCCCCCCTCGCGCCGTCCACCCGGCGGACGTCACTCACCCCGGCGATCCTGACAGATCCGCGGAGAAACGCAAGGGCCGATCCGCGCGGGTGGGACTGCCCCCCGTGGCCCTCTATGTGCCTGTCGCACCTATGTGCGAGCCACCGACAGCGGTGTCCGGCGGACGATGACGCTAGGGCGTGCTCGGCCCTTCCGGGCCCGTGTCGAGATGATTGTCGTAGAAGCGCTGCAGCTCGGCCAGGTCGAGCCTGTCCATCGGGTCGTAGTAGTCCCAGAAGACCGCGGCGAACCTGGGCGCCATCGACGGCCAGGGGATGACGATCACCTTCGTGTAGGGCGTGAGGGTGGGCCGGCTCCTGCTCAGCGCCACGAGCCCCGGGTCGGGTGCCTGCCGGTTCAGCCAGAGCGTCAGCTCCCGGAGGTCCGCGTCGCAGCCCGCGGGGCAGTGGTAGAGGACCACGACATATCCATGCTCGAGATTGTGGACCCAGTTCTCGGCGGCGATCGTCGGGGCGGAGGGATAGGCGCCCGCGGCGATCGGGGCCCTGCCGTAGCCGAGGTTGTAGTGACAGCCGCTGGTCGGCGGGTTGTGCGCGTAGGTGACCCTGGCCGGCGGCGAGACATGATCGTGGGGCATCTCGGGGATGACCTGGGCATGGTCGGGCTTCCCGTTGGTCCTGGGCGGGTCGGGGCTGAACGGCCCCAGGCTGTGGGGCCGGTACGAGCAGGTGCTGGTCTCCACCCGCGTCGGGGCGGTCGGACGGGGGGAGGGAGAGCGCGTGGTCACCGCACCGGTGCTTCCGCACGCGGCCAGGGCGGCGACGCCGGCGAGCGCCGCACACAGTGGGGAGAGGAAGCGGGGACGGATCATGGGTCGGTGACTGTACCGGTCGACCACAGGTGGCAGTCTCGGCTGCCGGGACAGTGCGGGTCGGCGGGCGCCTCCATCACCCAACTGGCGTGGCCGGGATTTCGTTCTCGACGCCCGATGCAGGCACGACAGCCCGGTGGCACCCTGGAGGCATTGCAGCCACTGGATGATCCCCGGAGGGTCCTGTGACCGACGCCATGGCCCATCCCACCAGCCGGCCCCCCGGCCCGGCGCGGGAGGCGATGCGCGCTCGTCCGCGCCGCCCGGCCCGTCTTCTCGAGACCTGCGCGGTCTGCGGCAGCCTCTTCGACCTCCGCACGCAGCCCGCGGAGCTGCCCGGGCGCCACTGCTCGACGGCCTGCCTGGCCACGGCACAGCGCATCCTCAGCCATCCGAGGATCGCCCCGATGACCGTGGAGCATGCCGCGCCACCGTCCGGCGCGCCGGCGGCAGCGGCGTAGGCCTGGGTCTCCTCGTCCTCGGGACATCCGGTGGGCGCTGTCATCCCCGAGCTTTCCGAGGGGACCCCGCCAGGAATGGGACATGGCCGACGATCCGAAGCGCCGTACGGGCCGTCGCCATCAGGCCGCCACTGAGGGGGCCGCCCTGGGGACACCTCCGCATCAGGTCGCGTCCGAGCCTCCGGGCGAGAGGCGGATGCCCCCCGACATCGCCGACCTCCACGGCGCCTCGCCGTTTCCGCCGATCGCCGACTACGGCTTCCTCTCCGACTGCGAGGTGTCGGCCCTCATCGCGCCCAGCGGCAACGTGGAGTGGATGTGCGTGCCGCGGATGGACTCGCCGAGCATCT
>JAQBPH010000099.1:0-7135 GCA_028287625.1 Chloroflexota bacterium
CGCCGTCGGCCTGGTTGTGGCCGGTTTCGTCTTCTTCTACCCGATGTGGACAGGGGCGCCGCTCAGCCCCGCCGACCACGAGATGCGCCTGTGGGTGGGTGACTGGCAGTGACCCCTTCTCAGCGCCCCGCGAGCGCCTCCACCACCGGGGCGAAGACCTCCATGGAGGATGCCGGCACGGTGAAGTACGAGACGCCGAGCGCCTCGCGCCGGCGCATGAGCTCCTCGCACATCTCGGCCGGGGAGCCGAGCAGGAGGACCGAGGAGCCCACCCGGACGAGCTCCTCCAGGTCCATCTGCAGGTAGGCCAGAGCCTGGGGCGCAAGCTCGGCGCCGACGGCGGCCAGGTTGACGTTGAGCTCCAGGCTGTCGAAGCGCTGGGGGGCGGCCTCACGCAGCTGCGCGACCCTCTCGGCGAGCGCGACCTCGGGCTCGTCCGGACGGGCGGCCAGGGCGACGATGTCGGCGTGCTCGGCGGCGAGCGCCAGCATCCGCCTCCCGCCGGCGGCGATGAGGATGGGCGGACGCGGGTCCTGAACGGGCCTGGGGAAGCCCTCGCGCTCGAGCTGTGCCTTGATGATCGGCAGGGCGGCGGCCAGCCGGTCCACACGGGCGCCACCACGGTCGAAGGTGAGGCCGAGCGTCGCGTAGTCCGCCGCCGCGTTGGGACGCCCCACGCCCAGCCCGAGCTCCATCCGGCCGCCGGAGAGGAGGTCGAGGGTGGCCGCCTCCCTGGCGAGGAGCACGGGGTGGCGGAAGTCGTTGACCAGCACGTAGGTTCCGACCCTGAGGCGCCGGGTGGGCGCAGCGGCACAGGCGATCGCGGTGAGCGGGGCGAGGGTTCGGCCGAGCGTGTCCGGGACGAGCATCGTCGAGAAGCCGAGTTCCTCGGCGTGTCGGGCAACGGCCACCCACTCCTCGCCGGAGCCGGCCTGGGCGGCGACCACGCCGAAGCGGAAGGGGCGGAGCGTGCTCATGAGGTCCTCACTGCTGGTCAGGGCCGTGGATAAATTGGATGTACAGTATGATAAAATAATACCCGTCCAGGTCCGTTCCGTCAACGATGAGCCCACGTCCCTACCGTTCCGACCAGCGCCGGGCGGCCGCCTCGCAGACCCGCGCGCGCATCCTCGCGGCGGCGCGGACCCTGCTCGCCTCGGAGGCCGGCCTCGCCGGCTTCTCCGTCGACGCCGTCGCCCGGGAGGCCGGAGTGGCGCGGATGACCGTGTATTACCAGTTCACATCGAGGCTGGGCCTGCTCGACGCCCTCTTCGACGACCTGGCGGAGCGCGGCGGGATGACGGCCCTGCCGGCGGCGTTCTCCAATCCGGATCCGCTGGGAGCGCTGGACGCCCTCATCGCCGCCTTCTGCCGCTTCTGGGACTCGGACCGGCTCGTCATCCGCAGGCTCCGCGCCGCTGCCGCCGTCGATCCCGACCTGGAGACCGCTCTCCGAGCCCGCGACGAGCGCCGGCGACAGGGCCTCCGGGTGCTCGTCTCCAGGCTCGGCGGGCCGGGTGAGCAGCCGGCACCGGAGGCGATGGCGGCGCGCGCCGATGTGCTCTGGATCCTGACCGGGTTCGCGGCCTTCGACGCGCTCGCGGAGTCGAGGCGGGCCGACGAGGTTGCCGCCCTGCTCTCCGCCACGGCTCGCGCCGTCCTCGCCGCCGGCCGTTGACATGTGACCATATGGTCACGTATACTCGCTGAGGGCACCTGCCCCATGAGGGCGAGCCCGGGCCGCTGTCCTCAGCGAGCCCGAGGACAGACTGGAGAGAACGCATGCAGAAGGTCTTCGAGATCTACATCAAGACCACCCCGGAGCGCCTGTGGACGGCGATCACCGACAGCGAGATGAGGAGCAAGTACAACTTCGGCTGCCGGATCAGCTCGGACTGGACGCCCGGCTCGCGCTACGAGCAGAGTCACCCGTCCCACCCCGGGCTTCTGGGAGAGGGAGAGATCCTCGAGGCCGACCCGCCGCGCCGGCTGGTCCAGAGCATGGTGGCCCTCTGGAGCGAGGACGTGAAGAGCGAGGGAACCTCGCGGGTGACATGGGAGATCGAACCGGTCGGCGACTCCTGCCGCCTGACGGTCACCCACGACCAGCTTCGGGAGGGCGCGAACAGCCAGCTCTACGGCGGCTGGCCGATGATCCTCTCCGGCCTGAAGACGCTGCTGGAGACGGGCGAGCTGCTCACCACGCCGGGATCCCTGATGTACGGCTGACCCGAGGGCGCGAGCGGGAGCAGCCGGCGCTCATCGGTTCTCGGCGGCGCCGGGTGAGCCCGCGGCGACGGGCAGCGCGGGGACCATGGTCACGAGGCCGCCCCGGGCGCGATGCGCCCGGACCCAGCCGGTGAGCAGGTCGAGAGCGGCGTGATCCATGTGGCCGACCTCGTCGAGATGCATGTGCAGCTCCCGCTCGGGCGCGACCTGATCGAGGGCGGCCGCGAGTGCCGGGAGGCGCACGAAGGTGGCCGAGCCGCGGAGGCGCAGCGTGGTGCGGGCGGATGCGGGGTCGTGGGCGAGGTCGACGTCGATGTGGGAGAGACGGAAGAGGAGCATCCCGGCGGCGGCGAGCAGGCCGAGCAGGACCCCGGTGAGCAGGTCGGTGGCCACCATCCCGACGACCGTGACGGCGTAGACGGCGAGCTCGCCCCGTCCGTGGCCGGCGAGCTGGCGTATCGCGTCGCGATCGATGAGCATCCAGCCGGTGAAGACCAGCACGGCGGCCAGGCTGGAGATGGGCACCAGCCGCAGGACGCCGGGGGCGAGGGTGACCAGCGCGAGGATCCACACCGCGTGAAAGATGGTGGATGCCCGGCTATGGCCGCCGGCTCGCACGTTGGCGCTGGACCGGACGATCACCGCGGTCATCGGGAGGGCGCCGAGGGCGCCGCAGATCAGGTTGCCGATCCCCTGGGCGCGCAGCTCCCGGTCGTAGTCGGTGCGCCGCCCCTGGTGGAGGCGGTCGACCGCGCCCGCGCAGAGCAGCGTCTCGGCGCTGGCCACGAGGGCGAGGACCAGGGCCCTGCCCCAGGTGTCGAGGCGGCCCAGGAGCCCGAGGATGTCCCGGCTCACGGGGTGGGTGGCGGTGAGCAGCTGGTCGGGGACGGCCACCCGGGCAACCGGGAGCCCGGCGAGGTTGGCGAGCGCGGTGGCGGCGACCACGCCCACCAGCGTGGCCGGGACGAGCCCCACCCGGCCCGACGCCCACCGCCTCCAGGCGAGGAGCACGGCGATGGTGAGCAGGCCCACCAGTGCCGCCTCGGTGTGCGGCCCGTCCCCGAGGAGCACCTTGGCGAAGGATCGCGGCACCGCCAGGAGGTTCGCGAGGCCACTGTCCCGGGGGGGCGCTCCGACCATGACGTGCACCTGCCCGGCGATGATCAGGAGGCCGATGCCGGCCAGCATCCCGTGGACGAGGGACGGCGGAACGGCCCGCGACCAGCGGCCGCGGCGGGCGAGGCCCGCGGCGAACTGGAGCAGGCCCGCGGCGAGAACCACGGCCGAGAGGAGCGCCAGGCCGCCCTCGCGCACGATCTCGGCCACGAGCACGGTCAGGCCGGCGGCGGGACCGCTGACGGAGACCGGCGAGCCCTGCAGGAAGCCGACCACCAGCCCCCCGACGACCCCGGTGACGAGGCCGAGGGCGGGCGGCACGCCCGAGGCCAGGGCGATGCCCATGCAGAGCGGCAGGGCCACGAGGACGACGACCACGGACGCGAAGAGATCGTCGAGCCAGGAACGGCTTCGGCTGGGCGAGGACCGTACTGATCCGGGGTGGTGCATGCCCAGACGGTATGCGCCGGCGAGCACGCCGTCACCGGACAGCGATGGGAACGGTATGTCCCGGGAGTCCACAGACCCACTAGCCCCAGGCTGTCTTTGTACTTCCCGACCAAGGCCGTGGCGGACGGGTCATGGGCCAGGCACATGAGCGCGGGCCACGGAACCCGCTCCCCATACGGTCGTCGAATACCGCCGGCGGAGGTGATCGCCGCGGTGGAGGGTCGTCAGGGTCCGCCGCGACACGCGCCGGCCCTGCTGGCGAGGTGGTCGAGGTGGTGGCGCATCAGCTCCCTGGCGTCGAGGTGGAACAGTTCCAGACGGCGCGTGTGGGAGAGCAGGAGCAGGCCTGAGGCGTGGGCGAAGGCGTCCGCGGTCAGGACCGTCGCTCGGGCGCCGTCTGCTCCGAGCTCCGCGGCGGCGCGCCGCACGGGCTGGAGGGTGGCGAGCAGCGCGGCGTTGAGCTCCCGGTTGAGGTCCTCGGACAGCCCGCGAGGTCGAATTCCTCCGCCGAGGAGGTGGAAGCCGAGGTCGAGGTCGCGCGGGTTGGCGTCGTAGAAGTCGAAGAAGGCCAGCCCGGCCGCGACGACGCGCCCCCTGGCGTCGCCGGCGGCCGCCGCGGCGGTCTCGGTCGCGTGGCGCAGGCGGGTCAGCGACTCGCCGAGCGCGGCGGCGTAGATGTGCTCCTTGCTGGGGAAGTAGGCGTAGATCGCGCCCGGGACATAGCCGGCCTCCCTGGCGATCGCGCGCATGCTCGCTCCGCGCAGCCCGTGGCTGGCGAAGACCCGCAGCGCGGCCTCGAGGATGATCGAGCGCTTCCTCTCCACGACCGCGTCGCGACGTTCGGCGCGAGCGCCCTCGGACATGCGACCTCCCGTCCGAATCAGGGGATGGCGATGCAGGCCGTCGAACAGTGTGCAATAAAATGAACGTTGTTCACAAGCAGGAGCGAGGAGTGCACCCGATGACGCGTGAGGGCAACGTCGGCATCAGCGCCCGGGTCGGCGACTACACCGAGCGGTTCCGCCGGTTCCTCGAGGAGGAGATCAGGCCGCTGGAGGAGCAGCTCGCCGCCAGGGGCGTCGGCACGGCCGGGCAGCCGCACCTGGACGAGGCCGGCCGGATGCACCCGGAGGTCTGGGAGGCGCGCCGCGAGGTGCAGCGCCGTGCCGGCAGGGCCGGTCTGTACGCGCCCCACAACGCCGCGGAGGTGGGTGGGGGCGGGTTCTCGCGGGTGGAGATGCACCATGTCGAGGAGTTCGTCTACCGGCACTCCGGGCTGGGTCTCGGGCTGGCCGCGCTGGCCTGGACCGAGGGTCCGAACCCGGCGATCGAGCACTGCTCTGCGGCCGCGCGCGAGCGGTACCTGACCCCCCTCATCGACGGCGAGATCACCGCGGCGTTCGCCAACACCGAGCCCGACGTCGGCTCCGATGTGCTGAACATGTCGACCTGGGCCCGGCCCGACGGCGACGACTGGATCGTCAACGGACGCAAGTCCTGGATCACCAACGCGCACTTCGCCGATGTCGTGGCGGTCGTGGCGGTCACCGAGCCCGGTGCGGGAACCCGGTCGCTGTCGATGTTCCTGGTCGACAGGGACGCCCAGGGGTTCCGCCGCGGCCGTGACATCCCCACGATGCTGGACGACGGGTTGACCGGCGAGCTCGAGTTCACCGACGTCCGGGTCCCCGCGGAGAACGTCGTCGGTCAGATCGGGGACGGCTTCGCCCTGGCCATGTCGTGGATCAACTGGCGACGGCTGTGCCGGGGCGGGATGTGCGCGGGCTGGGGCGCGTGGCTGCTCGACCGCGCGCTGAACCACTCCCAGGAGCGCATGTCCGGGGGCAGACCGATCGGGTCGCTGCAGGCCGTGCAGCACCTGCTGGCGAACATGGACGCCGACATCTACCAGGCCCGGGCCGCGTCGCTGGTCGCCCAGGCCGAGCTGGACGAGCTGGGGCCGTTCGGCATGCCGCTGCACCGCGACGCCCCCCGGCTGATCAGCCTGGTCAAGCTGATCAACGACGAGGCGTTCCACCGGGTCGCGGACAACGCGGTGCAGGTTCGCGGCGCGCGCGGGCTGCTGCGGGGCTCGCCGGAGGAGAAGCTGTTCCGCGTCGCACGGAACCTGCGCATCCCGGCCGGGACGGTGGAGATCCAGCGCAACGCCATCGCCCGGAGCCTGCTGCGCGACCGCGACCGCGAGCGCGCCGCGGCGCCGGCGGGTGCCGCGCGATGAGCGCCCTGGCGTGCGTGACGGGGCGCTTCCAGCCGGTGCACTCCCAGCACCTGGAGCTGTTCGAGATCGCGCTGCGCGACGCCGACCGGTTGGTCGTGGCGATCACCAACCCCGATCCCGGGGCGCGCCGCGAGGAGGTGACCTCGGCGCACCGGCACCGGCGCTCGGCCAACCCGTTCACCTACTACGAACGTGTCCGGCTGCTCGACGCCGCGCTGGGCGAACGTGGCCTCGTCGAGCGGACGACGATCGTGCCGTTCGACCTCACCCGGCCCGAGCACTGGCCCGAGTACGTGCCGCTGCACGCCCGTCACCTGGTGCGCGCCTACAGCGACTGGGAACGACACAAGGCAGGGCTGCTCGCCGGCGCCGGATACGCGGTCCAGGTCCTCGACGGTGACCCGGATGGGCGGCTGTCCGCCTCCGACATCCGGGCACGGATCGAGCAGGGCTCGGGCTGGGAGGAGTTGGTCCCCGACGCGGTGGTCCCCGTGCTCCGGACACTGCTCGCCTCGGTCACAGCGGACACCCGGCGATGAGACCGGCCGGCCACGGCGAGACCCAGCCCCGCCTCGACGACGACCGCCTCCCGGTCGTCCTGGTCGTGCTCGACGGGCTGGGCGACCGGCCGATCCCGGAGCTCGGAGGGCGCACCCCGGCCGAGGCCGCGCACACGCCGAACCTCGACGCGCTGGCCCGCGTCGGGGCCAGCGGCTGGCACCTGCCCTTCGGCTGGGGCCGCGCCCCGACCTCCGAGCTCGCGCACTGGGCGATGTTCGGCTTCGCCGGCATCCCGTTCCCGGGCCGGGCGGTGCTGGAGGCGCTCGGCGCCGGCGTGCCGGTCGCACCGGACACCGCCGTCGCCCACGCCGCACTGCGAACCTCCCGCCGAGACGGCGACCTGCTGTGGATCACGGGCCGGGCCGGGCACGCGGACGAGGCCGATGCGGCCGCACTGCTGGCCGAGCTCGAACCCGTGCTCGCCCGCCTCGAGGTCCGGCTGCAGCCGCTCGGTGGCCGAGCCGAGGCCCTGCTGGCGGCGCCCGGCCACGCGAACGCGGACGTGACCGACTCGGACCCGTTCTTCGAGTCGTTCCACCC